>CAZADD010000017.1:0-22275 GCA_964483825.1 uncultured Oscillospiraceae bacterium | reverse complement strand
ATATGGCTCGAATCGGTTTGGGGCTTTACGGCTACGGTTTGCCAAATCTTGTCACGGCAAAAACTGTTACCGCAAAAGTGCTTGCCGTTCGAAAGGTCTCGTCGGGTGAAAAGGTGGGGTACGGCGGAACAATGGTAAGCCACGATACGAATATTGCCGTCATCGGTTGCGGCTATGCCAACGGATTTTCCCGTGCGCTGAAATTTCCGCAAGTTAAAATTAACGGTGTTGTTTGCCCCGTTGTGGGCAATGTGTGCATGGCTGTGTGTATGGCCGATATTGGCGAACTACCCGTTCGAGTGGGTGACACCGCAGTTATGCTTGGGCAAGGGCTCAATGCTGCGGACGAAAATATAATTGTTTACGAATTGTTGTGTAATTTGAAATAATGTAGTAAAATATTAGCATGAGAATCATCACAGGCAAGTACAAGGGGCGCGCTTTGGTTGCGCCGAAAGAGGACGCCCGTCCCACTTTGGATAGGACGAAAGAAACGTTGTTTAACGTGCTTAATCCCCAAATAAGCGGCAGCGTCGTTTTGGATTTGTTTGCCGGTTCGGGCCAACTTGCGTTGGAGTGTCTCAGCCGCAACGCCGCCCGTGCCGTGTTGTGCGATAACAGCAACAACGCCGCCCGTGCCATAACTGCCAATTTTCAAAAGGTTGGCGAAACGCCGGAGTTGTACAAGTGCGACTACACTCAATGCTTGGCCCGTGTTGCAAATTTGGGTGCAAATTTGGTTTTTGTCGATCCGCCCTATAAATCGGGCGTGTATGTGGACGTTTTGCAAAAATTGCAACAGCACAACGTTGTGGCGAAAAACGCAACGGTGGTGTGTGAGCACGCCGCAGAAGACGGGTTGCCGCAATCCGTAGGCAATTTCGCCGTGTACGACCAACGAAAAATAGGTTCGGTAAAATTCACTTTTTACCGTTACTGCGTGGAGGAATCATGAAAATAGGAGTTTTTGCCGGTTCGTTTTGCCCCGTCACAAAGGGACACGTGGATGCAATCGAAAAATCCGCCAAGTTGGTGGATAAACTTTTTGTTGCGGTCGGTTTCAACGTTAACAAAAACTACGTTATTCCCACCGAAGTTCGTGTGGAAACGGTGCGAAAAGCGCTTGGCCATTTACAAAACGTGGAAGTTGTTGCAGTTCAGGGCATGATGACGGATTTTTGCAAAGAAGTTGGTGCCACCGTCATGATAAAATCCATTCGCAACGCTTTGGATTTGCAATCGGTGATAGACCTTGTGGATACCAACGAAAACTTTTGGAATGGCGAAACGGTGTTTGTAGTGGGAAGCAAACAGTACCGAAACGTTTCCAGTTCACTCGTTAGGGAGCTTGCATATTTGCATCAGGATTTTTCCGCCTACGTTCCGCAAAACTGTTTGGAAGAAATAAAAAAATATTTGTTGAAGTAAGTTCAATAATGTGCCCTCGGCGTTTTGTCGGGGGTATTTTTGTTGTTGGCTGTTCACGCAAAAAAACTGGCGTTGTAACCTTTTGATGCGAAAAAAGTGTGTACGTATCGGGTTTTTCGTGACGTTATTGCCGTTTTCACAACAAAAATTTGCACAAAACAAAGCTCAACAGCGTGGATATGCTTGCTTGCGTCAATTTCATTTTTACAAATTTTCCAACGAAAACTTTGTCAGACAAAAACGCCAAACTTTGCAGCAGCACGCAAACGCCGCCAAAGGACAGCAAAAAGGAAATGAGGACCGTCGCCGTGAAAGTGTCGCACGAAGAGCACAGCGCAACCGTGCCGTTTGTCATTTCCACCAAACCTATCAAAAAATTTATTGCAACGTTTTGCACTAGTTTTTGCGGCAAAAAACTTTTCAGCATGTCCGTTAGCATGTAAAACAAGGCTATCAGTCCGCCCACCGAAAGCACCGACGTAACGGCCGAGCCGACGGCGTTTCCAACGTCCGATGCCGCAAACTTGTTTTGCGAAACACGAACGTCGTTGTTCGTGCATTTTGTGCGGTAAATCAGTCCGTTCAAAACTGTTGCGCCAAGGTGTGACGCAATCAAGGCAACGGTTGCGTTGGTGTCGTTCAAAAGTTTGCATCCGACGGTTGCCACCACAAACACAGGGCTTGCCGACGAACAAAAACTGCAAGCGGCGGTGGTTGCTTCTTTGTCCAAGCCGCAGTCCGAAAGTTGTTTTGCTCCCAACGGATAGCCGCACAAAAGACTTGTCAAGTACACGTCGTCTACGGCAACGCCAAACAACGTTTTGGTGAGCGAACGCTTTGTGCGTGGCAAAAATTTTAGTGCCAGTGGTGAAAGTACTGCAAACGGAAACAGTGACGGAAGCACATTCAACGCCCACACCGTGGCGCCGTTCAAAAAACTTTGCATATATTTTTGCGGTGCACTCAAAAATGTGGCAAAAACCACCGCAAACACAACCGTTACGACAATTTTAACAAATTTCACAACCTAGTTTATTCGTCCAAGGCAACACGGTATGCAAAAAAACGCGAGCTGTGCGTTAAAGGTAAAAAATGCCTCGAAGTTTTGTTCGAGGCGTGTTTCGTGTTGGCTGTCGGCATTTGTTCTAAGCCACGGCCGGTACTATTTGTAATCTTGTATAAATGTTTTGAAAAATCCAACGCATTCGCCAATGGATGCTGCGTCGATGTTTTCGTTGGAAGCGTGTATGCCGCCGAGTTGTTCGAAAGAAAGTTTGCACGGTGTGCAGCGTATCGCATGTTGGGCAATGGGTTGCATCGTTCGACAGTCGGTGCCGCCAAACATAAGGTAGGGCATAACTACTGCATCGGGGTACACCTTGTTAATGGCTTTTTTGAACGTTTGATAGCCTTCTCCCTGCATGTCTATCGTTTCCGAGCATTCTCTCGATATCAAAACTTCCATTTCCAAGTTGAATTTTTTGGCAATTTTTTCAAGCTTTTTGAAGCAATCTTTTGATTTGTCCGTCGGGGTAAAACGCAAATTGGCAACAACCCACGCATCTTGCGGAATCACGTTGGGTGCGTCGGAACCTTGACTCATGGTGAACACCATGCTGGTTTGAAAAAGTGCCGTGCCGTAAGAGGTTATTTTGGGTGCGATTTTTGCCAGCCACCAACCGTTCAGCGGCACCAGTTTGCACAAAAATTTCAGTGACGGCGAAAGTGCGTCTCCCACGCCGCAAAGCATTGCTTTGGCAGCCTTCGACATTTTTGGTTTGAAAACGGTGTGTTTTTCGCAATAGTCGACGAAGGCGGAAAGTTGCGCTATGGGCGTTTTCTTGGGCGGTTGCGAACTGTGTCCGCCGTTGCCCCGTGCAACAAACTTAACGTCGGCGTAGCCTTTTTCCAAAATACCTACTGCGGCTATATCTTTTTTAACTTTTTTGCCAAATTTCTTTATGATTGCTCCGCCTTCATCCACAACCAAAAACGGTTTGACGTTGTGTGCGATGAACCAATCTCTAGCCAAGGCCGCACCGGGGCCGCCCGTTTCTTCGCAGTCGCTGTAACTCAAGTACACGTCGTGTTGGGGCACAAAACCTTCGGCAATAAGTTCGTCTACTGCTTGAATAGTGCAAAACAATGTGTTTTTGCAGTCGGTGGTACCTCTGCCGTAAATTTTGCCGTCGTCTACGGTTGCGTCGAATGGTGGAAATTTCCAGTTATCTTCTGTTGCCGGCACTACGTCTTGATGCGCCATCAGCACAAGAGGTCGCCCGTCGGATGCCCCTTTCCATTTGTACAGTAGCACGTCCCCCCCCCGTTAATTTTTTCGCACATGCGTGCCACGTTTGGAAATTCTTGTTCCAAAACCTTGTGGAAAGCAGTGAAATATTCGTGTCCGCTATCGGTAACGGTGGGGCACTGAATAAGCTTTCTGAAACTGTCTACGTATCCGTTTTCGTTTTTCATGTGGTAGCCTTCTTTTGGTAAATTTAAGCACACAAAGTGTGCTAGGTTTATATTAGAGGTATAAGTGTTGCTTGGCAAAAGTTGTTTTGGGTTTTGGGACGGAAAAGTTATTTGCAAATTCGATTATATTTCCGTGATGCAAGATTTTTCTAAAAAAGCCTTATAAAAACGGTATTCGAATGATAATCAAAGCTGTTTGTTAGCTATTTGCAATTTTTGCGGAGCTTTTTCTCCGTCCAGCGTTGCGTAAAGCCTGTCCGCTTTTTTCGTCAGTTCGTCACATTGATTTTCAATTCCTGCAAGCAGCTTTTTGGACGTGGAATTTACCGCCAACACCTTTACCGTCGGTTTGGTTAGCTTGCTTTGTTTTTCCATGTCTTTGGTTATGCCCAAAACGCAGTTCAAAACGATGCGTTGCAATTTCAGCCGTGTGTACCGTTTGGATTTCACGTCATCCAGCATTTTGTCGTACCCGTGGGCTTTGTCCGCCGCAAAAATTTTGTTGTGCAGCCCTTCCGAAACGCCGGCAATATTTTCCAGTTCTTCTTTGGTTTTTAGCGCAACGAAACGCGTGGCGAAATCGGTGTATTTTTGTTCGATGCCGTCGTCGATGTCTTGCAAAACGAAGTCGGGCAAATATTTTTCCCGTTCAGTTTTGTTTTGTCTAAGGTAGGAAGATGACGCAAATTCCGCAGCCGTGCCGTTGTAGTTGTCTTCTCTTACAACGGTGACGGGGCAAACGGTGCTGTTTGTTTTTTTCAGTGCACGCAAGTATTCCACGGCCAGCACGTTGTTTGGCTTTTCCAAAACGTCCAGCCCCGTTGCAAGCCACAATGCTTTGGGGTAGCTCACGCCAAGGGCAAGTTGTTCTCTTATTCGTGCATTAACGGTTTCGTCGTCCAATTTGTTTGCGCAAAACGCAAGTTGTTTCACATCTCCGCATTCACTGCCGAAAACAAGAAAATCCGCATGGAGCATATTTGCAATTTTCACTCCGCCAAGCGCAAAGTTTTCCGCAGAAGAAGTGGCGTAGATTGTCGGAAGTTCCACAACAAGGTCGGCACCGGCTTTCACGGCGTGAAGGGCACGCTTAAATTTGTTGCAACAGGCAGGCATCCCGCGCTGAACGAAGTTCCCGCTCATGACGCAAATAACTTTGTCGGAAATTGTTTTGGCAAAGTTTATTATTTTTTTGTGTCCGCTGTGCAACGGATTAAATTCGCAAATAATGACGGATGTTTTCATGTTCGGTAGTGGTTGTTTGTCGGTTTTTGCGGAAATATTGGTAACCGCTGATTGCTTATTTTGTTTACATTCACAAAC
The DNA here is from genome assembly GCA_964483825.1 of uncultured Oscillospiraceae bacterium. Lineage (GTDB taxonomy): Bacteria > Bacillota > Clostridia > Christensenellales > CAG-314 > Fimimonas. The sequence continues at coordinate 17,049 of CAZADD010000017.1, read as the reverse complement.
GTGTGTGGTATAATTAAAAGGTAGTGCGCTCGGTTCGTCGACGGCAATTTGTGTGCTTGTCGCAAACAAACGTTTGTTGTGGATATTATACACGAGTCGGGCAAAAAAATAAAGCGTTTCGCAATTTTAACGAACGAAACGTAAAAAATTTGGGGGTTATCATGAACATTTTGCAACAAATCAAGCAAAAGGCTGCAAACTTGCACAAGACTATCGTATTGTGCGAAGGTGAAGACAGTCGTGTAGTTAAAGCGGCACAAGATGCAACGCGCGAAGGCATTGCCAAAATCGTGTTGTTGGGCAATCCCGAAGAAATTGCCAAGAACAATCCGGACGTTGATCTCACCGGTGTCACGGTTATCAACCATCTCACAAGCGACAAATTGCCTGCATATAACGCAAAACTGTGCGAACTGCGCGCATCCAAGGGTATGACTCCCGAACAAGCTTCCGTTCTTTTGCAAGACGGAACCTACTTTGGAGCAATGATGCTCAAAATGGGCGAAGTGGACGGTCTCGTCTCCGGCGCTTGTCATTCCACGGCAAACACGTTGCGTCCGGGACTGCAAATTATCAAAACCGCCCCCGGTGTTTCCGCCGTTTCCAGTTTTAACTTGATGATTTGCCCTCCGCAAGGAAATCAATATTGTCCGGACGGATTGGTTGTATTTGCCGATTGCGGTCTTAACCCCACGTATACGTCCGAAGGTTTGGCGGACTGTGCCATTTCCACGGCAAAATCCGCAGCTGCAATTGCCGGTATCGACCCCAAAGTTGCAATGCTTTCTTTCTCTTCCAAGGGAAGCGCAAAGCACGATAACGTCACGTTGGTTGCCGAAGCAACCCGTTTGGCAAAGGAAAAAGCACCCGATTTGAAGTTGGACGGCGAATTGCAGTTCGATGCAGCTATCGTTCCTTCCGTCGGCGAAATGAAAGCTCCCGGCAGTTCCGTTGCAGGACACGCCAATGTGTTCATTTTCCCCGATTTGCAAGCAGGCAACATCGGCTACAAAATTGCCGAACGTTTGGGCGGATTTATGGCTGTCGGCCCCATTTGTCAAGGTTTTGCAAAACCCATGAACGATCTTTCTCGCGGTTGCAAGTCGGACGATATCGTTGCGGCAGTTGCAATCACGGCACTTCAAACTCAATTCTAAACCAAAACAGTAACGGGAGAAACCACAATGAAAATACTCGTCATCAATTCCGGAAGTTCGTCTTTGAAATATCAACTTATCGATATGCAAACGGAACAAGTTCTTGCAAAAGGTAATTGCGAACGCATCGGAATAGACAATTCAAATTTTATCTACAAGGCAAACGGAAAAACTATCGAAAGAAAGGTTGATATGCCCAATCACAACGTGGCGGTGAAGCTTGTTTTGTCCACGCTTACCGATAAGGAAGTGGGCGTTATTTCCTCCATGAAGGAAATTGACGGCGTCGGTCACCGTGTAGTGGCATCCGGCGAAGCTTTCAAACAACCCACACTTGTCACGAAAGAATCCATGGAACTTATGGAAGAAATAAAGGATTTAGCTCCTTTGCACAACCCTGCGGCAATCGTGGGTGTGAATGCTTGCTTGGCCGAAATGCCCGACACTCCCATGGTGTTGGTTTTCGATACAGGTTTCCATTTCACCATGCCCGATTACGCCTATATGTATGCCGTGAAGTACGAGCACTACGAAAAGTACAAAATTCGCCGTTACGGTGCACACGGAACAAGCCACAAGTTTGTTGCGCAAGAAGCGGCTAAGTATCTTGGAAAAGATATTTCCACGCTCAAAACAATCACGTGCCACTTGGGTAACGGCTCCTCTATCACAGCCGTTGACGGCGGCAAGTGTATTGATACGTCAATGGGCTTCACGCCGCTTGCAGGCGTTCCCATGGGCACAAGAAGCGGTGATATCGACTACGCCGCAGCCGAGTATATTGCTCGCAAGGAAGGCATGTCCGTTTCCGAAATGCTGACGTACTTGAACAAACAATGCGGTGTTGCCGGCGTATCCGGTGCTTCTTCCGATTTCAGGGATTTGGCTGCTGCCGCTGAACAAGGCAACAAGCGTGCAGAATTGGCATTGGAAATGTTTGCATACGGTTGCAAGAAGTACATCGGTGCCTACGCTGCGGCATTGAACGGTGTCGACGTGGTGGTGTTCACTGCCGGTATCGGCGAAAACGATTCCGACGTTCGCCGTCGCACGCTGAAAAACATGGAATACTTGGGAATCAAATTGGACGAAAACAAGAACTCTAATTGCCCCAGAGGTACCATTGCTGAAATCCAAGCGGACGATTCTGCCGTGAAAATTCTTGTTATTCCCACAAATGAAGAACTTGTTATCGCACGTGAAACTTTGGCTGTTGCAAAGTTGTCTTAAATCGTTGACAAATTCATTGCGACTTTGTATAATATTGAAGTGTGTGAAAAAATCGTAATTGAATTGGCAAAACCGATGGCAAACGTCGGAACAGCAGTGCCGTTTCACGGCGAATACGTTTTGGACAGCAACTTGTTGCCCTATCCAGATGCGCAGTTGATTTCCGTTTGTGTGGATTTCGACGTGACTTTCACAAATCCGAACGTGAAAGTGCAAGGTGACGTAACGTGCAAAGTTAGCGGTAGCTGTGATAGATGTCTTGCAAACGTGGAAGCGCAGTTTGTTTTGCCCTTCGATCAAGTTTTTCAAAAGAACGTTTCCGACGACGGCTACGGCTACGAAGGAAGCAAGTTGGATGTGACAAAAGCAGTGGAGGACGAAATTGTTTTGTCCGTGCCCACGTTGCTTTTGTGCAATCCCGATTGCAAAGGTTTGTGCCCCGTTTGCGGCGTGAACAAAAACGTTGAAGAATGCGATTGCGATTCGCAAAAGGAAAATGTATTTTCCGCACTTAAAAATCTAAAATTCTAACGGAGGTGCAGTACAATGGCAGTACCCAAGAGAAAAACGTCTAAACAAAGAAAACACAAGAGAGCAGCAAACTGGACGGCTTCTGCTCCCACTTTGGTAGAATGCCCTCAATGCCACGAACTTAAAGTTGCTCACAAAGTGTGCAGCGCTTGCGGATACTATGACGGCAAGCAAGTAGTGGAAGTTTCCGCAGAAAAATAGTTTTTGCGGCAACCCGTTTTGCATTTTTAACCACCGGCGTGTAGTCGGTGGTTTTTTGCGTTGTGAAACAATGGCATATTTTTGCTATTTTTCGTGAAACAATACTATATTTTGCCTCAATTGTATTGCAAAAAGACGCTTTTTGATATATAATTATCTTCTATTATTTGGCTTGCGGCAGTAGAAGTGGCGAGGAGCTTATGCAAAGAAACGAAATTGCCCGTATTGAACAAAAACTCGGTTACGTGTTCAACAACAAAACGTTGTTGACGCAGGCTTTCGTGCACTCTTCTTTTGCCAATGCGGAAAACTTGGCGGATAACGAGCGCATGGAATTTTTGGGCGATGCCGTATTGGATTTTATCGTTGCCGATTATTTTTATGCCAAGTATCCCGATTTCGATGCCGGTCAGCTTTCCAAGGTGCGTTCTATGGTGGTGTCGTCGGAAGGTTTGCGTCCCATTGTGGATAGCCTTGGCATTTTGGAACACTTGCGAGTGGCCGGCAACTGCAATATTCGTTCGCTATCCAAAAAGATAGAAGCAAACTTGTACGAAGCGGTGCTGTGCGCAATCTACTTCGACGGCGGCATGGATGCGGCAAAAAGTTTTGTAATGCGCACGCTGCAAAGTAATTTGGACGACGCACGCAAGCACGCAGTCAAGGATAGCAAGACGCTTGTTCAAGAGTACTGTCAGGAGCGCAGGTGGAGCGTGGAATACAAGTTGGAAAACCGTGAAGGGCCGGACAACAAACCGACGTTCTACTATTCTTTGTGGATAGATAACAAAAAAGTAAGTGACGGCGTGGGCAGCAGCATAAAAAATGCCGAGCGTGATGCCGCGTCTAAAATAGTGAAAGATTGGAGAATTAACTAGTGCTGTATTTGAAGAAAATCGAAATTTACGGTTTCAAAAGTTTCGCCGATAAGGTGGAAATGCGCTTTGACCACCCCATCACGGGCATAGTCGGCCCCAACGGGTGCGGAAAAAGTAACGTTTCCGATGCCATAAGGTGGGTTTTGGGCGAACAAAGCACCAAAAGTTTGCGTGGTAAAGCCATGCAAGACTTAATTTTTAACGGAACCGATGCAAGAAAATCCATGAGCTACTGCGAAGTATCTCTATTTTTGGATAACACAACGCGCATTTTCCCCGTTCAGTTAGATGAAATCGTCATCAGCCGCAAACTGTATCGCAACAACGAAAGCGAATATTTGCTGAATAGAAACGTGGTGCGTTTGCGTGATATCATCGAACTGTTGCGTGGCGTTGGTTTGGGCAAGGAAGGTTATTCCATTGTCGGTCAGGGCCGAATGGATGCGGTTTTGTCCGCACGCCCGGAAGAACGCCGTGCCATTTTCGAAGAGGCGTTGGGTGTTTCCAACTTTATTGCCAAGCGCAACGAAACAAACAACCACTTGGAACGCACCAAAACGCAAATGGAATATTTGCTTGCCGTCATGGACGAAGTGAAAATTCGCATTCCGGAACTCAAACGTCAATCTACCATTGCCAAAAAGTACTTGGACGTGTACAACGAATTGCGTTTGTGTGAAATAAATTCTTACATCTACGGCTACGATCACGCCAGCCAAGATAAGGATGCCGCCAAGAAAAAGTTGCAAGGGTTGAAGGAACAACAAAACTACAAGGAATCCACCTACGCCGAAATTAACGAGCGCTACACGGATTTGTTCAACCGCCGCAACAGCATTGACGATGAAATTGAAAAACTTCACCAAGAAAAGGTGGATTTGGCAGTAGAAATTCAAAAGTTGGAAGGGGATAAAAACCTTATTCAAGAAAGAATCTACAACTGTCAAAAGGATATTTCCAATACCGAACAGCAAATTGCTCAAAGCAAGCAAGATATCGAAACTTTGCAACAAAACAACGATTCTTTGCAAGGCTTGTTGGCTCGCAGAAGAACGGAATTGTCCGCAGGCGAAAACGAAATTTTGCAAATGGCAGATAAGTACAACGTTTTGTCCAGAAAGGTGGATGCATTGTCTGCCGATTCGGAATCCGTGCGCAAAAAATTGGACGAAGTGCGTGCCGCAACGGCCGATTGCAACAGCAAATTGGTGGGTTTCCAAACGGAAAAAGACACACTTGCACACCGTGTGGAGCAAATCGAGGCTAGCGAACAGCAAATTTCCGAGCGTTTGCAAGAATCTGCCGGTGAAGAAGGCGGATTGTTGCTGCGTTACAAAACGGCAAAGGAAAAGAGCGAACAATTGCTTAAAACCGCTGCCGACTTGAAAAAACAAATAAAACAAAAGGAGTTCGAACAATTCGAACTGGTAAAAGAGTTGCAACGCAAACAGCAAGCATATTCCGGCGAAAAAGGCGGAATAGAAATGTTGAAAGACGTTGCCAACAACTACAAACGTTATCAAGCAAGCGTTCAATTCTTGATGAGAGATGCCAACGGCGACAAAACTTTGGCTTCCCACGTTTGCGGCGTAGTTGCCAACCTAATTCATGTCGAGCCCAAATTGCAACTTGCAATGGAAGTGGCTTTGGGCGGTAGATTGCAAAACGTCGTCACGGAAAACGAAGCGGACGTCAAATATTTGATACAATACTTGAAAGATCACGACTACGGCAGAGTGACGTTCTTGCCGGTGTCTTCCATGAAGCCGCACGGAATCGAGCGTGCGGAAGTTCTGAAAGAAAGCGGTGTTTTGGGTGTCGCAAGCGACCTTGTTTCTTTCGACAGTCACTATTCCAACGTTTTCGAATCGCTTTTGGGCGGCATAATAGTAGTGGATACCTACGATAACGCCGTTGCCATCAGCAAAAAATATCGTTATACGCACAGAATAGTAACGCTAACGGGCGAAAGAATTTCCAACGACGGTTCGTTGGAGGGCGGAAGCAAGCGTTCCGTAACAACCAGTTTGCTTTCCTACGAAACGGAACTTGCCGAACGCACACGCAAGTTGCAGCAGTTGTTGGAAGAGTTGCAAGAAGCGGACACACAAAAGCAAAATGCCGATAGATTGCTTGCCGAAATGCGTTCCACGGCATCGGCCCTTGCCGACGAAATCAACCTGTTGAATGTGGAAATTGCCACAGCCAAGGAAAAAATCGAAACGTCCAATGTTTTGACCAATTCCGACAAAAACAACATTTTGGGTTTGACGGGCGAAAAGGACGAAATTGCCAAGCGTGTTGCGGAAATTGCCAAGTTGACGGACGCAACGGAAGCAAAATTGAAGGATTTGGTTGCCACCGACGAAAATTTGGTGAAAAAGCTTCAACATTTGAAGGAAACTTTGGCAGCGGAAACGTCGGCAAAGGAATCTTTGCAAACGGCACTTTCCGAAAAACGTTACCGTGTCGGTATTTTGAAAAACAACATCGACAATGCGGAAAAAGACGCGAAAAACAACGATGCGCAAATCCTTTCGTTGGAAAACGGCATCAAAGACAAATTGACCTACTGCGCACAAGTTAAAAACGCAATCGAAAGTTTCTACGACGTGTTCAACGAAAGCACCAAAGACTCCGTTTTGAGCAAAAAAATGTCGGATTTGCAAGCAAAAATCAAATCTACCGACACTTTGAAGGAACAGTTGGATGCGGAATTCACCCGAACGGCCGACGACAAGATGAACGTTGCAGCGGAAATCGAAGCGTTGAAGAGTCAAATTTCCACGGAAGAATTTTGTTTGAGCAGAATCGACTTGGACCTTATTCAGTTGCAGGAACGTGTTCGTGATGAATACGGCATCACCTATTCGGCGGCAATGGAGTACAAAAAGGACGACTACGACAACGAAGCGGGCAAAGTGCGCATTTCGGAACTTAAAGCCGCAATTCAACGCATGGGCCACGTCAACGTCAACGCCATCCAAGAGTTGGAAGAAACGCAAAAGCGCTACGACGACTACGCCAACCAGTTCAACGATATCAAAAAGGCCGAAGAAGACCTCAAAACTTCGCTCAAAGTGCTCACGGCGGAAATTGAAACAAAATTCAACGACGGCATGGCAAAAATCAACGAAAACTTCAAGCAAGTTTTCCGTGAACTGTTCAACGGCGGTAATGCACGCTTGTATGTTGAAAACGACCCCAACAAGGAGTCGTTGCGCCAAGGTGTGGAAATAGAAGCACAACCGCCGGGAAAGAAATTGCAAAACATTTCGTTGCTTTCCGGTGGCGAACGCACGATGACGGCTGCGGCAATTTTGTTTGCTATTTTGAAGTACAACCCAATGCCTTTCTGCGTATTGGACGAAATCGAAGCAGCATTGGACGATGCCAACGCCGATAGAATTGCAACGTATTTGCGCAAATTTTCCACTTCCACGCAATTCGTCGTTATCACTCACAAAAAGCCCACAATGGAAAGGGCGGACGTGTTGTACGGCGTAACCATGGAAGAAAAAGGTGTAAGTAAAATTGTTTCGGTTAAGTTGACCGATGCAATCAAACAAGCAATGTAGAGGTTTCAATGGGATTTTTTCAAAAAATAATCGACGGCTTGCGCAAAACCAAGCAACAACTGGGTTTCAGGCTTAACGAACTGTTCAAACGCGGAATTTTCGATGAAGATTTCTACGAAGAGTTGGAATTTATTTTGCTTGCCGCTGACGTGGGCGAGGAAACAACCGAAGACGTTATCGACAGTTTGCGTGAAGCAATGCGTCGAGACAGTGTTTCCGACCCCAAACAAGCCAACGAATATCTGAAAAACGTGTTGGCGGACATTTTGGGGGAGGAAAAATTCCAAATCAAAACACCGTGCGTAATAACCGTTGCGGGCGTGAACGGCGTGGGCAAAACCACAACGATAGGCAAACTTGCAAATATTTTCGTAAAGCAAGGCAAATCTGTGGTTATTGCCGCTGCCGATACTTTCCGTGCCGCCGCAAGCGAACAGCTTGAAGTTTGGGCAAACCGTGCAAAAGTACGTATTATCAAGCACGAAGAAGGTAGCGACCCTGCGGCAGTGGTGTTCGATGCTGTTTCTTCGGCAAAAAGCAGAGGCACGGATATCGTGCTTGTGGATACTGCCGGGCGTTTGCACAACAAAAAGAACTTGATGGAAGAACTGAAAAAGATCGACCGTGTCGTAAGCAGGGAATTCCCCGATGCGGACAGAAAAAACTTGATTGTGTTGGATGCCACCACGGGTCAAAACGCATTGCAACAGGTGGAAGTGTTCAACGAAGCAATCGATATCGACGGCATTGTGCTCACCAAGTTGGACGGCACCGCAAAAGGCGGCGTAGTGCTTGCTATCAAACACGATATGGACATTCCCGTCTATTTTGTGGGTGTGGGCGAAGGTTTGGACGATTTGCTGGAATTCGATGCCGAAAGCTACGTCGAAGGTATCGTCGGCTAGAACGAGCGGTGCAGCAAGCGTTTTGTAGCGCAATTTGCATGGGCAAAGTTGTGCTCGACGGACGGAGCACGGTGGCTGTTTGCCTTTGGACGGATTGTCGGACGTGCTTGCCGGGTTGATTGTAACTTGTCGCCTCGTTCGGGGTGCAAAACGGTTTGTGCTCGAATGGGCAATTTCAAGTTACAAGTCGTTTTGTAACGAAAAATTTCATACGTTATCAAAAATTTCGGACGCAAGCGTTGTTCTTGTGTCCGTTTTTGTTTGTAATCGATGCGTTTTTCCACAGACACGCACGCAATTTGTTTTTCAAATTGCATTCAACGGCGAAACTTTTCGCAAATTTATCCAAACAAATTTATTTCAAAAAGTTGACGAAAGTGCATGGGGGGGGTAGAATGTATACTAATTTATTTCTTGCGTCTTTCCGCGAAAGATGCTGAAGTGAAAAAGTGACAACGGAAACCCGTTGCGCACAAACCGACAGTCGGTAAAATATTTGATATTCAATCACATGCGGCTGCGGTTGTTGCAGTCGTATGTTTTTTTTTGTACTTGTGCAAAATTTGAACGTTGCAACAAATCACAATCTAAACCTAGGAGGAACTAACAATGAAAAAACTGTTATTGATCAGTCTTTCGATTGTGCTGGTTTTCGCTTGCGTGATGCTTGCCGCCTGTGGCGACTGTGCAAACGGCCACACCTTTGGCGAATGGCACGACGAAGTCGCAGCCAATTGCACAAACGCCGGCACAAAAGGCTACAAGGAATGCGCTGTGTGCCACAAGTACTTTGATGCTAATGGCAAGGAGATTGCCGATCTAGTAATTCCCTCAATTCCGACGGCGCACGTATCCGTTGCAGTTGATGCGGTGGCGGCAACGTGTACAAAAGTTGGCTACACTGCCGGACACAAATGTTCCGTTTGTAACATTGTATTGGACGGAGTGGAAGAAGTTGATGCGCTCGGACACGATTTTGACGAAACAAAATTGAACTACGTCACGTACACTGCTTGTTCAAGATGTGATGCCTACAAAGTTTTGGAAAGCAAAAATATCTACGACGAAGATTTCGTCTACGATTTTAACGACGAAAAACAAGCGGAAATTGATTGTGTCTATGATGAACTCACCGCTTTGTTGGACGGAACGTCAGCAAAAATTTTCGGTGAAGACTTTGACGAAAAGTTTGAAGTTTACGACGATTTTGTGAGTTACGTTCAATATCAGTATCAAGTTGCACGTGTGTTGAATGACATAAGTTATACTGCCGAAACTCAAGATGCTTTCAGCAGTATAACCGAATACTACTACAATATAATTGCCAAGTACTACGGTTTGTTCCAACTTATCTACGATTCTGAGGATTACAATGAGTATTTCTACAAAGATTGGACGCAAGCGGAAATTGACGAGGTTTTGGCACTTGCTGCAAGCTACGATGCTGAAAACCGCACTGAAGCGGAGAAAATCACCGAAGAGTACGAAGATTGGTTTGCCGGTTTGGAAGATTTGAACAATCCTACGGATAAACAGAAGTTGGAGTTGTGTAATCTGTACAATAAATTGGTGATTGCCAACAACAACATTGCCACTAAAGCCGGCTATAACAACTACATGGGATATGCCTATGCAAACGTCTATGAACGTGACTACGCACCGGCCGACGTTGCAAATATGCGCGAATTTGTTCGCAACTACATCGCTCCTATACTTGCCGATATTTCGGAAGATTATTTGTATGAGTATGTAAAACTGTATTATGAAGGTTGGTCTTTGGATGAAGATGCTTGGTACTATTCCACCTACAAAGGATATTATGTTTTGCGTGACCTTGCAGAAGTAGCTGGCGATGCTGATAGAATCAATGCAATTGTTCAAAGCCGTCAAAGTTTAAGTGACTACTACGCTTTTTTAAGTGATAGTAAGTTTGTTGATGATCAACACGATAGTTTTTCTAAGGCACTTTCGGATTTGTTCGAAAATGGCAACTATTTCACGGGTGTTAACGAAAATGTAACTGCTTACACTTGGTTTATCTACAAAATGGAATTGCCAATGTTGTTGTTTACATCTGAATATAGAGACTCCTTTACATTCGTGCATGAATTTGGTCACTACTATCAATTTATCTACAACGGAAATCTCAGTGTTCCAATGGATCACGATGAAACACAATCGCAGGGTAACGAAATGCTTTATCTTGCTTGGTTGAAAGCACACTTGCCCGCAGGTGTAAGTGAAGGTTTTACGTGGATGGAACTTGAACAACTATTTGAAATGTTAGGAACGATAGTTCAGGCTACTGCAGTAGATGAATTTGAATACCTTGTCTATACCGGTGCAACAACTTTCAATGGAAAGCCAATTGCAATGATAGAACTGTCCGATGGTACGCAAGTTGTTGATTATTGGACACTCTACGAAGATGTTATGTCGTCTTATTGGTCAGGTATGGGCGATTATTTTTATTCAACGTATTGGGCTTTTGTTGTATTCGACCAAGCCGCTTACTACATTTCCTATGCAATGAGCGCATTGCCCTGCTTGGAACTTTATGCAATTGCAGGCACAGGCACCGACGGTTTGGAAAAAGCTCGCGACAGCTATTTGAAGCTGTTTACGTTCGGAAGTAATGAAGAATTTGTCGACTTTGAAACCTACACCGACGAAAACGGCGAAATCTACACCGAAGCAACACTAAAAGAAGGCGTAACATATGAAAATATTTTGAACTGGGCCGGATTGAAGGGTCCGTTCCAAGAAGAATTGTATCAAACAATTCAACAATTCTTTGCTGCAAGAAGTTAACAACGACATCAAGACGCAGGCAATTTTGCTTGCGTCTTTTGCGTTGTAAAAATGCCCAAAATATATTTTTGTTGCCAAATTCCCAAAAAGTACTTGTTAATTTTAAGTTTGGCAGTTATACTAAAAAATAATGCGGTTGTTTTTTGACCGTCAACGAAGGAGAAAAACACATGCTTGCGCTTGTCAGAAGTTTCGGTTTGAAAGGTCTGGACGGTTTTCCCGTTTCGGCAGAAGTGGATATGCACAGCGGTATGCCTACCTACGATATAGTAGGGCTTGCCGACACAGCCGTCAAAGAATCCAAGGAACGTGTGCGTTCGGCACTCAAAAACAGCGGCTACAACTATCCCGTTGCATCCGTTGTAATCAACCTTGCGCCTGCCGACGTAAAAAAGGAGGGCAGTTTGTACGATTTGCCCATTGCCGTCGGTATGCTTGCCGCCAGCAAACAAATCGAGTACGAAAAACTGTTCGATTGCGTCATTTTGGGCGAACTTTCGTTAAACGGCGAAGTGCGCCGAGTAAACGGCATTTTGCCAATGATAATTTCCGCACGGCAACAAGGGGAAACAAAATTTGTGATTCCGCAAGGTAACGCCGCCGAAACGGTGTTTATCGAAGGTGCGGAAATTTATCCCGTTTCCACGTTGCGTGAAGCGGTAGATTTTCTTATAGGTGAAAAGCAGTTGCAACCGCTTGCCATTCGCAGTTGGAAAAACGACTTGGCTTTCAATCATTCCGACAACGATTTCAAGTACGTCAAAGGTCAGTTTGCCGCAAAACGTGCAATGGAAATTGCCGTTGCGGGCGGACACAATATAATAATGATAGGGCCGCCGGGCGCAGGTAAAACCATGATGGCACGTGCAGTGCCCTCCATTATGCCCAACATGACGTTTGAAGAAGCGTTGGAAGTGGCAAAAATTCACAGTGTAGCCGGACAACTGGACGGGTTTATCTACGAGCGTCCTTTCCGCACGCCGCATCACAGCGCAACCATGGTTGCATTAACGGGTGGCGGTAACAAGGCCAAACCGGGTGAAATAAGTTTGGCGCACAACGGCGTTTTGTTCTTGGATGAACTTCCGGAATACAACCGCCAAACGTTGGAAACTTTGCGCCAACCGTTGGAAGACGGTGTTATCACGGTGGCAAGAAATGCCATTTCCGTCACTTACCCTGCCGATTTCATGCTAATTGCAAGCATGAACCCATGTCCTTGCGGAAACTACGGCAGCGCCACGGCAGAGTGCAAATGTTCCGCCGCACAAATTCACAAGTATCTCAACAAACTTAGCGGTCCGCTTTTGGATAGAATCGATATTCACGTGGAGGTGGATAACGTTACCTACGACGATTTACAGGACGACACCTTGGCGGAATCGTCCGCAGTGGTGCGTGAACGGGTGAACAAGGCTCGAGAAATTCAACTTGCCCGTTTGGGGCCCAAAGGACGCCGTTGCAATTCTCAAATGACTTCTGCGGATATCAAAAAGTATTGCAAGTTGGATAAAGCCAGCATTGATTTGCTGAAAGAATCTTTCGAAAAACTCAATCTTTCGGCGCGTGCCTACAACAGAATTTTGAAAGTTGCCCGCACGGTAGCCGATTTGGACGGTTCGGAAAACATAACGGTTAAACATATTGCCGAATCGTTGCAGTACAGAACGTTGGATAGGAAGTACAGAGTTTGACCTACACTAATGAAGAAAAAATTTGCATATTGTTTGGCGAAAACGGCTTGCTTGCGTCAAAATTCTACGCATTGTTGAATTATTTCGACGATGTGGAAAGTTTGGCTGCGAATTTTGCAAAAAGTGCCGTTGCCGAAGAAATTTGCGGCGAATCTTTCGGCGCACTTTGCCGTGCGTTGAAAAACGGTGACGAAAACAAAATTATTGCTCGCATGGAAAAGTACGGAATTCAAGCAGTGACGTGTTTTTCGCAAGATTTCCCGGATAATTTGCGTCAAATTCCCGATCCCCCGTTCGTGTTGTTTTGTAAGGGGGATAAATCGCTGTTGAAAAGTAGGTGTTTGGCAGTGGTTGGCACACGCAAGGTGTCCTCTTACGGCAAACGCATTGCAACGGATTTCACGACGGTGCTGTCGGAAAAATTCACAATAGTCAGCGGCCTTGCTTACGGAGTGGATTCGATAGCGCACGAAACAGCCTTGAACGAAGGCGGAAAAACAATTGCCGTCTTGGGTGGAAGTTTGATAAACGTGTATCCTGCTGCCAATCAGCATTTGGCGGATAGAATTGTATCTAGCGGCAGCTTGTTGGTGTCGGAATACGGCATCGATGCCGTGGCCAAGCCTTATCGTTTTCCGCACAGAAACAGGCTGGTATCCGGTTTGTCCCAAGGTTTGTTGGTGTGTCAATCTCCGTTGAAAAGCGGAACTGCCGGCACGGTGGAATGTGCTTTGGATCAAAGTCGTGACGTTTTTGCCGTTCCGGGCGAAATCTACGATGCCGGTTTTTCCGGGAACAACAACCTTATCAAAACAATGCAATCGGCTTGTGTCACGACACCGAGAGATATTTTGGCTTTCTACGGCTTGGAAGACGTTGCGCGCGAACAGGTGTCCTATCAGTTGAATTTTGAAGAACAACAAGTGGTGGATGCGCTTGCGGAAGGGCAACTTTCTTTCGACAAACTGGTCGAAAAAACAAAAATACGTCCGGCCGACCTAAATTTCTTGTTGGCAAATTTGGAAATTAAGAGTATAATTGCAAGACTGCCGGGAAATTCTTACCGCAGTTTATGGAGGAACTAGATGAAACTTGTAATAGTCGAATCGCCTGCAAAGGCTAAAACTATCGGAAAATATCTGGGTAACGACTACAAAGTGGATGCGTCCAAAGGTCACATTTGGGATTTGCCCGAAAAGACGATGGGAATCGACTTTAACAATAACTACCAACCGGATCTTGCCGCACGCAAACCGGAACAAACGCAAACTATCGAACGCTTGCGCAGTGAAGTGAAACGTGCGGAATGCGTTTATTTGGCAACCGACCCGGACCGTGAAGGTGAAGCCATTTCTTATCATTTGCAGTGTGCATTGGGACTAAGTCCCAAAGATAAAAACCGCATAATGTTCAACGAAATTTCTCAAAAAGCGGTGAACGAAGCTATCAAAAACCCCAAGTACGTCAACGAAGGCCTTGTGGAAGCACAACAGGCACGCCGTGTTTTGGATAGACTTGTGGGCTACACGCTTTCCCCCGTTTTATGCAAAAAAATTCGCAACAAACTTTCGGCAGGGCGTGTTCAGTCGGCCGCATTGAGAATTGTCGTCGACCGTGAAAAAGAAATTCGTGATTTCAAGCCGGAAGAATTTTGGGCTGTTTCGGCGTTATTGGAAAAAAGCGGTAAAAAACCGCAATTCAAAGCCGTTTTGGCGGAGAAGAACGGAAAGAAAATCAAAATTAAAAACAAGCAAGAGTGTGACGAAGCATTGGCAACACTCAATTCTCAGCCGTTTGTGGTGGGAGACGTCAAAAAGTCCGTCACTAAGCGTGCGCCTCAACCGCCGTTCACAACCAGTACTTTGCAACAAGATGCCGTCAACAAATTGCGCCTTTCCAGTGCAATGACGATGTCTGTTGCTCAACAACTGTACGAGGGCTTTGATATCGCCGGCATGGGTCACGTTGCTTTGGTAACATATATTCGTACCGACTCGGTGCGTGTCTCTACCGATGCCGTCAATGCTGCAAGAAAACGTATAGCGGAAGTGTACGGAGAAAAGTACGTTCCGTCCAAACCGAATTTCTATGCCACAAAAAAACAGGCACAAGATGCGCACGAAGCCATTCGCCCCATCAATTTGGACGTTACGCCGGAATTTATCAAAGACAAAGTTAACAAAAACCAATACTCGTTGTACAAACTTATTTACGAACGCTTTTTGGCAAGTCAGGCGGAAAAAGCACTGTATGACAGCGTCAACGTAACCGTTCAATGCGGAAACTATGGGTTGAGTGTCACAGGTAAAACACAAATTTTCGACGGCTTTTTGGCAATCTACGGCGAAACGAAATCCGCAAAGGAAACGGAAGACGGCATGAACGCTTTGTTGCCACCGCTAGAAGTGGGCGATGTTTTGAACAAAATCAAAATCGATGCTGAACAGCGTTTTACCAAACCGCCGGCACGTTTCACCGAAGCAAGCCTTATCAAGGCAATGGAAGAACGCGGAATAGGCCGTCCCAGTACTTATGCGTCTATCATGCAAACGCTGTACAAGCGTGAGTATCTCACAGTGGAAAAGAAGTCGCTCATTCCCAGTAATTTGGGCATTCAAGTAACGGAGTACTTGGAACAGTATTTCAACGAAGTGGTAGACATCGACTTTACTGCAGATATGGAATCCCGATTGGATGCCATCGAAGAAAACAACGAGCCGTGGTACAAAGTGGTGGACGGTTTCTACAAACCGCTGCTTAAAAAAGTGGATGTGGCAATGCACGGAGAAAAAATTTCCGTTCAAGACGAGCCGTCCGATGTTGTGTGTGAAAAATGCGGTTCGCCCATGGTTATCAAAACGGGGCGTTACGGCAAGTATTTGGCTTGTTCTAACTACCCCAAATGTTCCAATATGCGCAGTTTGAAAGAAAAAGTTCCCCCCAAGGAAACGGACGAAGTTTGCCCGTTGTGTGGCGGAAAGATGTTGGAGCGTGTGGGTAGATATGGCAAGTATTTGGCTTGTTCCAACTATCCCCAATGCAAAAACACAAAGGCACTTACGGAAGTCGTTGCAAAATGCCCCAAGTGCGGAAAAAACGTTATTAAGCGTGTTTCCAAGAAAGGTACGGTGTTTTACGGATGCACGGGCTACCCCGATTGCGATTTTGTCAGTTGGGATATCCCCACAGGAAAACTTTGTCCCAAGTGCGGCGCACATCTCATTCAAAAAGAATTGCGTGGAAAAACGGTTATTCGCTGTTCCAGCAAGGAATGCGACTACACGGGAGAACAAAAGTGAAAGTAAAAGTTATCGGTGGCGGTTTTGCCGGGTGCGAGGCTTGCTATCAGTTATTGAAACGGGGTGTCGACGTTACGCTTGCGGAAATGAAGCCGCTGAAAAAGTCGCCTGCGCATCACTTGGACACTTTGTGCGAAGTGGTGTGTTCCAATTCCCTCAAAAGCAACGATCTTGCAACAAGTAGCGGTGTTTTGAAAGAGGAAATGCGTTTGTGGGACAGTCTGACGGTACGTGTGGCGGAACAAACCGCCGTGCCGGCAGGAAACGCTTTGGCTGTGGATAGATATGCTTTTTCCGAGGCAATGACACGGGAATTGCAGTCTTTCCCCAATTTTCACCGTGTTGCGGAAGTAGTGACGGACTTGAACACCGACGGTTATGACTGCGTTATCGTGGCAACCGGGCCGCTTACGGACGAATCGCTGATACCGGCTTTTCGCAACGTGTTCGGGCAAGACTTTTTGTACTTTTTCGATGCAGTTGCTCCGATAGTCACTGCGGAAAGCATCGACTACGACAGTGCTTTCGAAGCAAGTCGCTACGGCAAGGGCACGGCGGACTACTTGAATTGCCCAATGAACCGTGACGAGTACGAAGAATTCTACAATCAACTTGTTTCCGCCGAAACGGTGGAATTGAAGGATTTTGAAAACAATGTTTTCGAAGGTTGTATGCCCATTGAAGTGATGGCAAAGCGCGGTGCGGATACCATGCGTTTCGGGCCGTTGAAGCCGGTTGGGTTGTTCGATTCGAGAAAAACCGAAC
>CAZADD010000016.1:0-23424 GCA_964483825.1 uncultured Oscillospiraceae bacterium | reverse complement strand
TTTTGTTTAGGCATTATATTCGTCCTCCATGAATTATTTATTGATTTGACGGAGCAAGAAACATGGAAATGTTTCTACCTTCCGTAACAGGCTGTTTATCGATTTTGGATACGTCCGAAAGAATTTCGGCAAATTTACGCATCACTTCAACTCCCTGTGCGGCATACGCTTGCTGTCTGCCACGCATACGAATGGTTGCTTTAACCTTGTTGCCGTCTTGCAAAAACTTTCTGGCAATATTCGCTTTTGTGTTCAAATCGCCGATATCGATTGTCATAGAAAGCCAAACTTCCTTGATTTCGATAGTTTTTTGATTGCGGCGCATTTCCTTTTCCTTTTTGTTTTGCTCGTACTTGTACTTGGAATAATCCATAATACGGCAAACGGGGGGAACGGAATTGGGAGAAATTTTTACCAAATCCAATCCGTCGTCATCAGCAATACGTTGTGCTTCATAGGCAGACATGATGCCCAATTGTTGTCCGTCACTGCCGATAAGGCGAATTTCTCTGTCTCGTATTTGAGAGTTGGTTTGAAGTTCTTTGATAGCGGTATCCTCCTGCAATAAAAAAAGTGTGGTTTGCAAAAATACCACACTCACAACGAACGAATTGCTCCGCTACTAGACTTATAAGTTAACCGACGCACTACTGTTCGGCGGTGAGAAACTGGTATTTCTACTTCATTGCTCGTACATTATATCAAACGTTAAAGTTGTTGTCAAATACTTTTCGCAACTTTATTCAAAACATTTTCAAAAGATTTGTTCTATCGGTTATTTTGCAATACAAAATATTTGATATTAACGGTGCTGTTGTTCTCTGGTAGTTCTACTTGCATGGTTGTTAGGGGGCTCAGCAAAACTATACATCAAATATTTTTTGCAATTAAATATTGACTTTTCAAAAACATTTTCAAACATTTTTGTGCATTTTCGTGCCACTCTATTATAAATACAGATAGTTGCTGGTCGCCTTTTAGAATAACGGTTAAATTCATTGAACACCAACTCCAATAAAGAGCATCATGTAAAATTTGGCCAACTTTTTTTCAGCACCAATGGCGACTGGCTTGTAACGGGCGGAAACCGCCCGAAACAACGCTTAAAACTGCTGATTAGAAAATGTAACGGCCGTACTGCAATTCAACAACGCCAAGGACAATTTATCCAAAGGCACATTGCGCCCCTCAATAGCCATTCTAAATTCTGTGCGTTGCATGCTTTCTTCCGAAAAAGCATCTAGGTAGGCGGCCACCGAATGCGTGACATCCCATGCTTCTTCAGACGGCACGAAATACCTGAATTGCAGTAGCATGCAGAGTTTGTTTTCATGAGCAGCGTCCGACGCAAAAGAAAGGCTTTCGGCACTTGCACCGGCGAGATCCAAAATGTGCTTGGTAAGTTGTTCCAATGTCTCTTGCGGCAAAACAGGTTCGTGCAGCAAAATTTTTGCACGAGCATTTGCATAATCGTTTTTCTCGTGAGTGCTCACTGTAGCGTCGCTATCTCTAAATTCAAAAAATAACTTTTCGTTGCCTACATTGCACGCAAATTGTCCTATTTCATTCAAGGCATCACGGCGAAGACGCGGATTTGAACACGCTGAATACAACAGCGGCACGCAACCGTCGTCCAATTCCGCAGCAAGATACACCCCCTTGTAGAAACACGCATATGCATTTTGAGGATATTTTGCCAAAATTTCATTGCACCGCAGTAAACATTCGTTGCGATCCATCGAGTACAACAGCTGCAAATAGCCGACTTTTTGCGCATGAGTAAATTTTTCGCCCGAATTTTTCAAATAAAGATACCTATCGTACCTACTTTGATCGTGCAAAAAGCCCTTCCGTCCAAATTGAAACCGTCCTGCTGCGTTTGTTAATATCATGTTGCACCCAACCATCAGCAAACTTTGCGTTTCAAAAAGATAGTCGTTTTGCTCTTGCACTTGACAATAATCAAAACTATCAAGTTGAAAGTATTTCATTTTATCGGCAAAAGTCGAACGGGTGTCCTTATCGGTTTGCAAACATTTTTTCAAATACAGGTTCAACTTGAAGAAATTTTCATCTCGAAAACGACGGTATTCATCCAAATATATCACAAAATAATTGGATGGAAACGTTTCGTGCGAATGCAACTTGATTTCGAACTCTTCAAGGTCTTCTTCGTGGAAAAAGTTGTACGATGCCAATTTTGCACACGCATTCAAATAAATTTGAGCATCACCGTGCTGTTTGACCGCCTCGTTGCCTAGCAATTCAACACAACGCTGTTCATATATAAACTGGAAACGGCGAAAATAATTGAACTGCTCGAAAAATCCCGAAAACAGCAATTTTGAAAACACATTGTTGAGCGATGTCATGCTGTAGAAAAATCTGTTGTATTCTCGGTTGCGTTTGTTATTTGTTTTTAATGCAATCGTAACCTCGCAAAGTAACAAATTTTTCAATTCTTGCCTTGTCAACAACGCGACAAGTTCACAACTCAAAAACACTTCCAGTTGCCCGTGCACCACCTCGGCTGAAATACCGTTGCCGTAATCAGGAAAAATTTTAACCGGCAAATTACTACCCAAATCGTTGGCAACCTCACCGGCAAGGTTGTAAAGTTCCGGATATTCTTTGTCCGAAAGAGCAAACTCATCGATTGATCCCACAAAAGGCGCAACCAAATCAAGCCACAAAAACGGAGACACCAAAACAATTACAAACGGAATGACGTAGTAAACCCAAACAGCCTTTTCAGCAACAAGGGTTGAACCGGCAAATAACACAGTCGACAGCAACGACAACAGTTGCATAAAAATCTTGACGAAAACAATATTAAATTTTGTGCCGTTAACTTTGTGCGAAAAAACTTTTAACGCAGTGCTGTTGCGTTTGGGCGTCATATCGGCAAATAAATTAGAGGAAATATCCTCAGCAGCATTCATTTTTAGGGAAACTGCCCGTAGTTTTGCACTGTTTATGGGTAGCAACAACAATAACACCAATATAACTGCGCCGAACACAATCCAAGCTGCGATGGTACTTACAACCATTCCAAGATATCTAACAAGCGCAAAAATACCAAACTGCACTGCTACAGCCATTATGTAACATACTATTGGCACCCACAACCTTAACACACCCCTAGTGTTTGCAGAAGTTTTCATCATTATCTCCAAATTTCAAAAAACGCAAGCGAAATGAATTACACTTCGCTTGCGTGCACACACACTACATGTCGGAAGATTTTTCGTCGATTTCACTGTGCAATTTAGCAAGAAAATCTTCAAAACTCATCACGCCCAAATCGCCCTTCTTTCTGTTACGAACGGCAACTGCACCTGATTCTTTTTCCTTTTCTCCCAACACCAACATGTACGGAATTTTTTGCAATTGTGCTTCGCGAATACGGTAGCCCATTTTTTCGTTTCTATCATCAACTTCCGCACGAATGCCGGCATCAATCAATTTGTCGCAAACATCATGAGCGTAAGCAATTTGATTTTCGGAAATAGGAACGATTTTTACTTGTACCGGAGACAACCACAACGGGAAAGCACCGGCATAGTGTTCCGTCAAAATTGCAATAAAGCGTTCGATGCTGCCAAATACAACACGGTGAATCATAACAGGTCTGTGTTTTTCTCCGTCGGCACCCACGTAGGTCAAATCGAAGCGTTCAGGCATTTGGAAGTCCAACTGAATAGTTCCGCACTGCCAAGTACGCCCCAAACTGTCTTCAAGGTGGAAGTCGATTTTGGGACCGTAGAATGCACCGTCGCCCTCGTTAATTTCATATTCTTTGCCCAAAGTATTCAAAGCGCGGATCAAAGCGTTTGTGGCAGTTTCCCACTGTTCGTCACTGCCCATACTGTTTTCGGGGCGTGTGGACAGTTCCAAACTGTACTTGAATCCAAATACTTTGTAGAATTTGTCAATAAGGCGAACAACGCCTTCAATTTCACTTTCAATTTGTTCGGGAGTCATGAAAATGTGAGCGTCATCTTGAGTGAAACAACGAACGCGCATCAACCCATGCAACGCACCGGAAAGTTCGTGACGGTGAACGATTCCCAATTCCGCCACGCGTTCGGGCAAATCACGGTAACTGTGTGGTTTGCGCTTGTAAACCAACATTCCGCCGGGACAGTTCATCGGTTTAATGGCAAAATCCTGTTCGTCTATTTTTACAACGTACATATTGTCCTTGTAGTGATCCCAGTGTCCGCTTCTATGCCACAAATCTTGATTAAGAATAATGGGCGTTTTGACCTCAACGTATCCGGCTTTTGCATGCTCTTTACGCCAAAAATCTTCCAAAGTGTTACGCAACACCATTCCTTTGGGGAAGAAGAACGGGAATCCGGGCCCTTCGTCGAAAATATCGAACAAATCCAATTCCTTGCCTAGTTTGCGGTGATCACGGCGTTTAGCTTCTTCCAAACGCAACACGTACTCGTCCAGCTCTTGTTTCTTTTCAAATGCCGTGCCGTAAATGCGTGTCAGCATCTTGTTTTTTGTGTCTCCACGCCAATAAGCACCGGCTATGCTGGTGAGTTTGAACACTTTAAGTTTCCCGGTAGAAGGCGCATGAGGGCCACGGCAAAGATCAAGATAATCACCTTGACGGTACAATGAAACCGTATCGGCATCCAATTCCGACAAAATTTCCACTTTGTAGTTATCGCCGTTTTCGGAAAACAACTTTATTGCATTTTCACGAGAAATTTCCTCACGGACAATGGGCAAATCTTGCTTGACGATCTTTGCCATTTCCGCTTCGATTTTTTCCAAATCTTCCGGGGCAATTACGGCACCTTCAAAATCGATATCGTAGTAGAAACCGTTCTTAATGGCTGGTCCGATAGCAAATTTTGCGTTGGGCCAAAGGTGAGAAATTGCTTGTGCCATAAGGTGGGCCGTTGAATGTCTCAAAACTTCCAAGCCAATTTCGTCTTTTGCCGTGTGAACCTTGAATTCCGCATCGTTTTGGATAATGTGAGACAAATCACAAGGCACTCCGTCCACTTCTGCGCACAACGCATTACGTGCAAGGCCTGCGGAAATACTTTCCGCCACTGACAAACAAGACACGGCGTTTTCAAATTCCTTAATGCTTCCGTCCGGCAATTTAATTTTTATCATATTTTCCTCCATTTTTTGTATTCGACACTCAAGCGGCGTTTTGCAAAAATTTACAAACAAAAACGCCCTTATGAAAAAATCATAAGGACGAAAATACCAAATTTCCGCGGTTCCACCTTAATTGACGGGAATTCCCCGCCCACTTTGTGCCGAATTACGTATCGGTTCACGCTACCCCGAACAAAGTGGTATTTTTGCGTTTAGTTTGCGACAATCGCACCGTCTGTCACTCTCTGAAAAACTAACCTCGCAAAACGTTGTCTTCGTCCGTTAGGGCTATTAAACTGTAATTTCATTTTAATATCGTGCAAAAAAATAGTCAACTGTTTTTCAACACATTTTCATTGCGTTTTGACAAATTTGCAATCGAAAAGTTGCAATATTTTGCAAAAATCGTTTGAAGGACGCACTACGTAGTAAACCGTTACGCTTTTGGGCTTCAAAAGTAACACATTCAAGGCGGCCTCTTCTTCTGCGGTACAGTTTTGAGCCATCGATTCTATGACAGGCCAAACTTTTCCGCTGTCGTCGTAAAGTAACAAAACATCGCCGTCCAAACTCACCGATAAATTTGTGCACTTACTTTCAACCGATTCCAACAAATACTGCAAAAATTCCAATATCAACTCCTCGTCGTGCAAAATGTAGTTGTTGTCACTGACAAGAGCTGCTATTTCTTTCCATTTCTTTTTAAGCAAGCCAAATCGAAAGTTACAGTAGCCGTCCAAAAATATAGGTTTTTCAACATTCAATAATTTATCAACGATTTGTGTATCGGTGTTTTTATCAAACACACACATTGTGTTGATAAGCACATTTTGCAAAAAGGTCCCGTTAGAAATTCCCAAACAGTCCCGCATAAAGCGGTTTTTATATGCCGACGACATCGTTTCCGACACACACTGCAAAACGAACCGTTGTAACTGAAATCGAAAAGTATCTGAACAGGCTAAAGAGTAGTAGCAACGTCCGTTATCGCACAAATCGGTCCCTATACCGTCCATTTGCTGCAAAACCGATTCCGCCTTTTCTTCAATTCGAGACAACAGATATTCGCTGTCTTTGGGCACACTGATGGTCACTTCAAACATATTGGTAGTTTATGCAACACACACAAACATTATTAAACGACGACAATTTTTGACACAAATTTTCGGGAACGTATACAATTTTTGACGACATTTCAGCGTGGCGAAAAAATTCAAGCAACCGTTACGTGCTCCGTTTCAAAGTTTTTGTCCAAAGTTTATCTTCGGCAGAAACACGAAAAGAATCACGTATCTTTTGCAAGGCTGCATTATATGAAAATACATTCAAAACACTTCTTGCCTCTCCCGACAAAAACTCAACCGTTTGGTTGCGACATTTTGCCATGGCAGTAGCAACAAGCCAAGCAACAGCCATATCCACGTAGTAGTTACCCCACTGTGATATACTTTTCAAAACATCAAAAACCCTTGAAACATGTTCTTCATCCAAAAAATTTGCCATAAGGTTAACAACGCCGTACCGACACACAAACTCCGTTTGAGATGCACACATTTCCGAAAAAAGTTTCAAGTACTTTTCTTGTTCAGACTTTTTAACCTTGACAGTGTTGCCATCGCACACCGCCCAATTCTCGATTGTATCGGCAAACTGCAACAAGTACGTTTTCTTAATCTCAAAAGGCAATTTTGCTTTCGAAACAACAATTCCTTTCAAAAAATCCAATTCATAGTAGACATGTTCAGGCAAAGCCAATGCCTCTTCACAAGACAATCCACATTTTGCTGCTATTTTTCGAATATTTGGACTGGTACAACCGATAGTAGGCACACCGCTGTTTATTATTTTGCTATTAAATTCATCATATTTTTTGTTGCTTACGTTGTGAAATTCAGCAATAATTTGATGGAAATTCATGTACAACTTCTCCCCTTTTTGCGAAGCCTAATTGTAACGACACATGTTACTATTGCAAACGAACTTTTATGTGGCGCATGTAAATTTTCACTTAATGCAGACAAAATGTGCACTGTATTTATTTTAGTAATTGCGTATTTCCAAAATAAACTAAAACAACAATTTACATTTTTAACACACGAGTCACCGACACGGCCACTGCATGCTACCGAACAATGAACATATAGTACCACAAAAGCACAAAACATCGCAGCCAAACACACATATATGGCCCAAATTGGCTGCAAAAATTTGGTACTATAACGAATGTTAAAAATAGCAATAAAACCGCACAAGATTTTGAACGGCCGTTTCAAAACCTTTTGCATTGGATTACAGCTGTTTACCCGCAACACGTGAAAATGGCCGTTTTCGTTCATCTTGCTTTTCCTATACTAACAAAAAGTCCGAGCAAAAGTGCTCGGACATTATTGTTTCGATTGGCTATTTCTTTTGAGAATCGATAAACTCAACAATCTTACCGACAACCAAAAAATCGTTTGCTAATTCATCGGGAACGGTAACGGAAAATTCATCTTCCAATGTCATGATCAAATCAGCAATATCCAAACTGTCCGCGCCAAGATCTTTCACTAAATCAGATTCCGCCGTAATCTTTTCGGGTTCGATTGCGAATTGTTGAGAAATAAGTGCTTGCACCTTTTCAAAAGTCATAGTAGTTTCCTCCTAGATTGTTTTGTTACGTGTTGTGACTAACACAACTATCGCACAAGAGCTATTATCCACACTTTGGTAAATGCAAAATAAATCACTCTCAAATTTATATATTTATTTTACAATATTTTGACGACTTTTTCAACTATTTTCACAAAAATATCTCAGATTGAATAATATTTAGTATGAAAAACTGCAACAAGGGTCGTTTTTTGAACGAACAAACCTACCTAAACACATTATGCCGCAAACAAAAGCCACCCAAACCACGGCCGCCCAAATGCTGCGAATACGTTCAATACACCTACCAAACACACTGTGGACGAATTTCCATCAGACGCGACTGCCATCAAACAAACGTTGCAATAGATTTTACTACCAATAACGAAAATGGCAGCAACGGGCAATAGGAATACGAAATGTACAAGCGTAACGCACTAACACGCAACAAACCAAATAGCAAACGTACTTTTGCGGATTGAAAATCGGCAAAATTCGTAAAAATCTATTTATTTAATACAAACACAACAAGTTGCAACCCGCCACATGACGCAAAATTTCTTATATTCAAATTTTATCCGATTTGTGCACTTCGCCAAGACAACTAAACATCTCACGATAGACTATATAACAAATAAAAATCCATCAGCTATGCCGGTGGTTTTAATTTTACAAAAAAACTGCAAATGCTCACAAGCAAATGCAGTTTTCTTTTTTACAAATCGTCTACATCCTGCACGGGTTTAGCAAACTTGCCCCACCCTACAGGATTTCCCGTGTAACTACCGTCGGGATCAGCATCGCTTTCAGAAGACGACTTTTCGTGTTTTCTTGTTGAAGCATCACCGCTTCTATTTTTTGTAGTTTTGCTTTTGGAATTTTTTCCGCAGCCACAGCAATTTTTAGTAGATTTCATTTTCTACACCTCCTGACATTAGTGTGAACAGAATATCGAAAAATAATCATTTATATCAAAAGTTTGTTTGAGTAACGTGCAAATGCTTCGAAAAACACAAACGCTAAAAATATCGGCAAAGATAATTTGCCATCACTTGAATGCGAGATGCCTATATATTTCAAGAAGTTTCAAACGAATATAATATTTCAAAAATTTTGCGCAAAAACGAACCGTATTCTCAAAATACAGCACATTTTGCTGTTGCCACTCAATACGTCTCCGACTAATTCGCGCCAAACAAAATGAGACTACAAACAACATTATTCACTAACAACGCAAAACCCCTCCGCAAAATGCTGCGGAGGGGCAATAAATGAAGTCAAATTATCAAAAAATCAGCCTTTCATTCTACGCAAAAACGGGGGAACGCTCTTGTCTTCGTCCACGGAAATATTGCCGGAAATTGCAGAATTATCTTTAGTTGCTGCAAAAGTCGGCATTGCACCCACGGGTTGACGGGCAACATCAACAGGGTTGCTTCTATTGGCAGAAAGTACGTCTTCGGCCACACGGCGTTTTACGCTGTTTGCTGCAACTTGAGTTGCCGCTTCACTACTGAAAAATGCTGCCTTGCTATCATTGCCGCCGGAAAAACCGGTTGCAATCAACGTTACGCGTACAGAGTCCTTCATGTTTTCATCAAATCCAACGCCAAACAAAACATTTGCTTTATCGGAAATGACTTGACGAACCAAGTCGACACCGACAGTAACTTCATCCAAAGTCAAATCGTCGCCGCCACGGAAATTGATCATCAAGTTGGAAGCGCCCTGAATTGTAGTTTCCGAAAGAGGAGAATACACAGCCTTGCGAATAGCGTCGATAGTTTTATTTTTGCCTTTTCCTTCGCCGATACCCATGTGAGCCATTCCGCTGTCACGCATAGCACATTGAACGTCGGCCAAGTCCAAATTGATACGTCCGCTTTGAACCACAATTTCGGTGATGCCGCGAATACCTTGCATCAAAATTTCATCAGCCATTTGGAATGCTTGCATGATAGAGAAATTCTTGTCACGGTTGAGTTTTTCGTTTTGAACGATAACCAAAGCGTCAACATTGCTCTTCAATCTTTCAATGCCGGCTTCTGCATATTGCATGCGGCGTGTTCCTTCAAATCCAAACGGCTTTGTAACTACTGCAATAGTCAAAATACCCAATTCGCGAGCAATTTTTGCTACTACAGGTGCCGCACCTGTGCCCGTTCCGCCGCCCATTCCTGCTGCGATAAACACCAAGTCTGCGCCTTCGAGACATTGTTGGATAGTATCGTGACTTTCCTCTGCAGCTTGACGACCAACTTCGGGATTAGCTCCTGCGCCCAAGCCCTTAGTAAGTTTTTCGCCAATAGCAAGTTTTTTCGCATTAACGGTGCGCAATGCTTGTCTATCCGTGTTCAACGCCAAAAATTCAACGTCGGAAATTTTTTCACGAATCATTGCATTTACGGCATTTCCGCCGCCACCGCCGATACCTACAACAATTATTTTTGCTATATTACCGTTGATATTTTCTACCATGTTAATAAGCCTCCTTATCTACGCAAAAACGACAAAAAGCCGAGTTTTGCACTGTTATTTTTGATTGCTTCGGCAATAATTCCGTAGCAAGATGTGTATTCGTTCCTGTTGGTTTGCGGATTTGCACTTTCGTAAACGGTTACGTTCTTACCCAAAAAAGTGGAAAGCGTGTGAACTCCGCCCCGCAAATAGGTTAAACCGCCCCCCGTAAGCACAATAGGTGTGTTGAAGGGGATTTCCTTGTCGCAATATTGAAAACTTTTGATGATATAGTTCGCAATTTGCTCAATTCTAGATTTCAAAATTTCATTCGTGCGTTTTGCATCGAACGTTCTTCCACCAACATTATAAACATCCGCATCATGAAATTCCAAACTGAGATTGACCTTTTCCAACGCCGCAGACGCCGTTCTAAAGTCACAACCTTCCACCTGACACAAGTCGCTTGCCAAGTAACCGCTACCCAACGCAAAAGTTTTGGAAAACAACAAGCTCTTTCCTCCGCACAACATAACGTTAGTTGTGATGTGTCCCACGTCTACCACAATGCAGTAGTCTGTTTGCAAAGCATTTTGAGCAATGAATTGACTTTGTGCATCGCAAGTGTTGATATATGTTATTTTCTTGATTCCCTTGCGAGATAACGCATCGGAAACGGAGTTGCGGAAGTTGTTTTTCATGAAAGAAAACGAAACCAACGCCGTCAACTTGCTAGCAACGCTACCTATCGGTTCAAACGTCTTCAATGCACCGTCCAAAATAAAGTAGACGGGTTTACCAGTCATTGCTGAGTACTCCGTTCCGGAATCGAAAATATTTGCCTTTTTGACAACCTCTTTTACATCGTCGGAATCAATTTTTTTCTTTGAATGGAACGTAACCGACGCTTCGCTGGTTGCCGTTGCACAAAAAGCCCCCGGAACGCCAACAAAAATTTCTTTCACGGAAGTTCCAATTTTCTTTTCCACTTGAGCAATAGCATCGCAAATAGACGGATAGATGGTTTCGAGCTCGTACCAATCGTGCTCGTCAAAGCCGTTATACTCCGTTCTTCCAACGGCTCTAATCACAAAATCATCCTTACCTGCAACCTTTGCCGCTGCCATACAAGTAATTTTGCTGGAACCGAAATCCAGCACTGTAACCAAATTATTATTCATGTGTGCCTCTATTCATTTTCAGTTCATTAGTAAGTACAGTTATTTGCTTTCCGGCATGGTAACTTTACCATTGGGCCATACAGTTATTTCAACACCGGGAAGTTGTGCATCGATATCGTAGTTATTGCAATAAACACTGAACGCATCAATAAATTTTCTAGTTAAAATAGTCGAAGGTTCCATAAAGTGGATTTTTGCTCCGGTGCTCATTGTAACCGTCAACGTCCCATCCTTATCGAACGCAAAAACATTTTCTTCGCCCAACAAATTGGGAATATTTTCGATATCGCATTTGCATTGCCACAAAGCCATGACCGTTTCCAAAATAACATCCAAACGCGTGTTGTTTACTTCTGACGCAAATTGCAGTTTTTTGCCGTTTTCGCAAACGGTTGCGGCAACAGGAGTTTCCAGCGCCGAAGAAATATCAATAGGTTCTTCGCCGTTTTGCGGAGCATCAACAACATAACCGTAGTTATCCAAATAGTAGACACCTTGTCCACTAACGTCGACTTTCATCACCGCAACACGCTTAACAAAGTGAACTTCCAAATTGTTAGGAAAATTCTTGACAATTCCTATCACGTGCCAATCGGGATACTTATCATTCAGTTCTTCGGTCACCTTGTCTTTTGACAAAAACAAAATACTTTTGCCCTTGTACAGTTGGATTATATCGCTTTCGACAGGTGCACCGCTCACGCCCGTTACCTTGCCACCGTCAAAACTGTGGCAAACGACCGTCGATTTTTTGAGTGAAAAAACGCTTGCAAAAACAATTACAATCACTATCAAAACTGCAACGACTATCAACATAGTCAGCATTTTTTTGCTTTTCACGGTGTACTCCTTAAAACACAACCGACAAATTTCAAGACTGTTCGGTTGCAACATGAATTTATTATACTTATATTGCTTCAATTTGTCAATAAATTGAGAATGAAAAGACGATATTCGTCAGTGAAACTCCGTTTCAATTTTTTCTTTTTTGCATATATTCGTCATCGCCTATCCGTGTTTTAAGCAAAGAAAAAGACGAAATCACTTTCGTCTTACTTAATCAAAATAGTTTTCATCGGTGTAGCGCAAAACAATTTCAGCACCGACACTTCTTAAATTTTCAGCAAAATCGCAGTATCCTCGCAAAACGTGTTGAGCACCGGACACCTGCGTTACTCCTTCGGCGCCCAATGCAGCCACCACCAATCCGGCACCGCCACGCAAATCGTTCGCTGCCACATTTGCGCCATGCAATGGACGCCCGTCAATAATTGCCGTTTCGTTTTCAACGCATATGTTTGCTCCCATCAACTTCAATTGATCGGCATTGTGCATCAACCTGTTTTCAAACAACTTTTCCGTTATAAACGACCTACCCCCAGCGGACAGCGCACACAGCGACATCAATATTTGCTGTGTATCGGTAGGAAAATTCGGATACGGTGCCGTAACGGTGCTACCGAAATCAGGAACTTTTCCATTGACTTCCAAAACAATTGCATCTTGATAGACGGTCGGCTCAAAACGTTGCAATTTTGCCAAAAATGCACTCAAATGTCCGGGAAAGCAATCAAATATTTCAATTTTTCCGCCGGCGGCGACACAACAAGCCAAATAGGTTGACGCAACAATTCTATCGGGAATAACCGAAAAGGAAACGCCATGCAACTTCGGCACGCCCGAAATTGTCACACAATCCGTGCCTATTCCACGCAAATTTGCTCCCATAGATTGCAACATATTTTCCAACGCCACAACTTCAGGTTCAAGTGCACAATTGCACAACGTAGTAGTACCTTCAGCTAATACTGCAGCACACAACAAGTTTTCCGTTGCGCCAACGCTTGGAAAACGCATTTTGTAGCAACACCCGTGTAGCTTTCCGTAACACGAGACAACGTTGTTTTCATCTACCTGTACACCCATTTTGCGCAAACCGTCCAAGTGAATATCTATCGGTCTACTTCCAATTGAACAGCCACCTGTAGACGGCATAATTGCCTCTCCGAAACGAGACACCAAACTTCCCAATACAAGCACGGAACCTCTTAACAATTTTGACAGTTCAGCAGGAACGCGACAAGAAGTTACGCAACCGCTAACAGAAACGACCGTACCGTCTCTTACAACCTTTTTTCCCAACGCATTCAACAACGATAGCATGTTATCAACGTCTTCAATTTGAGGACAGTTTGTTAACACCACCTCGTCGTCAGTCAAAACGGATGCACCAAGCAAGGCCAATGCACAGTTTTTGGCACCGCAAACTTGCAATGAGCCACGCAACCTTTTTCCGCCCTCAACTATGTAATCCAAACGCCACCCTCCAAAATCTCACTCCTAGCTTCCGACGACAAATTTAATAATACACCCACCGCTGTCATAAAAACAACCAACGAAGTTCCTCCGTAACTAATAAACGGCAACGGCAAGCCCGTCGGCGGAATACTTCCAGTCACCACGGCAAAATTCAATATGCTTTGTACCGCAATAACAGCAGATATGCCGGCTGCCAAAAAGCAACGAAATTTATCTTTGCAGTTGACAGCTATTCTAACACCGCGAATAACTACGAAAACGTAAAGCAAAAACACCACGGCACAGCCTAAAAGTCCCGTTTCTTCGCCTATCACTGCAAATACGAAATCACTTTCTGCAAAAGGCAAAAATCTGTACTTTTGACGACTATTGAACAGCCCGACGCCGAAAAAGCCACCGCTTCCCAACGCATAAAGCGATTGTATCAACTGGTAGCCTTCATCCTTAGGCGACGCCCACGGATCAATAAATGCAACCAGTCGTTGCAATCGATAGGGTTCAGCCACTATTAACAACGGCACGGCGGCTACGACGGGTATCACCAGCAATGCAAAATGCTTCCACTTCATTCCGCCAAGAAACAGCATTATAACCATCAATGCCGCCATGCACATTGTGATGGACATATTCGGTTCGACAATAATCAAACCGCAAAGCACCACTCCGACAAAAATAACGACAAGGCAGTTAGAAAATTTGCGCATGTCCCTTTTAGACATGAATACGGCACAAAACAAAACGTAGGCAAACTTTGCAATTTCGGAAGGCTGCAACGAAAAACCGCCAAAACCTATCCATCGTTTTGCGCCATAGTTTTCAATGCCAACACCGGGAACAAAAACCAATGTCAACAAAATTACAGAAAGTACAATTCCTGCAATCCACCAACGCCTTATCCAATCCAACTTTACGCGTGAAGCGGCAAACATTGCAACAAACCCTACCGCAGCGCCAATGGATTGCTTTATTAAGTAAAAATATTTGTTGCCGCAGGTCTTTTCGGCAGTGTAGGCACTTGCACTGTACACAAACAGCAAGCCGACCACAACCAAAGCGGAAACACTGCACAACAGCGGGATGTCAACTCTTTTCCGCACGAATCAAATCCTCAACCGCTTTGGCAAAGAAATCGCCACGCGCCGCATAACCGTCAAACAAATCGAAACTAGCGCACGCATTGGACATCAGCACTACGCCGCCGATATTTTTAAGCCTTGTGTAGCAAGCCATCGTTGCCAACTTGTAGTTCGCACAGACTTTCACGTCGACAAGATATTTGCGACCGGTCAGCCGAATTTTTTCAGCCGTATCGCCGACTGCACATATCAATCTCACATTACTGCGAATATTTTTGAAAATATCATCAAATGTACAGTTTTTGTCCGAACCGCCCATTATCAACGCAAGTGGAATGTTTTCGTAACACTGCAATGCACTGACTGTTGCATGAACATTTGTTGCCTTACTGTCGTCGACGAACGTAACACCGTTATAGGTGCCCACAACTTGCAATCTGTGCGGCAAAAAGTTAAAAGATTTAATTGCACTGCAACACTCGGCCGCATCCACGCCCAAAATCGCACACACCAAAATTGCGCACAACACATTGGATAGATTGTGCTTAGCAAGCGTCTTAAAAAAAGGACACTTGAAGTTTTTTGTTTTATCAAAAACATTCAAGCAAACACATTCGTCATGGTAAAAGCAATTAGACTGTTTGCTAACGGAATAGTACAACGTCAACGACGGGCTGCTATCAGACAGTTGCACCGCAACTTCGTCATCGGCATTAAATACCGAATAAGCCTTTGCCGATTGGTGCAAGAAATTATTCATTTTAGCACGAACGTAGCTTTCGAAAGTGCCATGGTAATCCACGTGATCGGGAGCGACGTTACTCAACACACTTATGTAGGGCGAAAAGTTTTGAGCTGTTGCAAGTTGAAAACTGGAACTTTCCAAAACGACAACTTCGTTTTTGGATGCTTCAGCTACTTGTGACGAAAACGGCACGCCGCCATTACCCAATAAACGGCTTTGTTTATTTGCAAATTTCAAGACATGATAAATCAATTCACATATTGTCGTCTTGCCGTTTGTTCCCGTTACCGACACGCATTTAGCTTTACACATGGGAAAACAATAATCTAGCTCGCCGACGAGACTACACCCTGCTTTTTTCGCAGAAACAACACCGGCAGCACTTGGTTTCACTCCGGGGCTCAACAAAACCACATCGCCTTTTTGAAATTCTTTGTCCTTAGCAAATCCCAACTCGTCATCATAGAAAACGGGCTCGAACCCTTCTTTTTGCACAATTTTTCCAAGTGCTTGACCGGTTTTACCTCGTCCGTACACTATTATGTCTGACATATTACCCTCCAAAACACAACAAAAGCGCAATTGCAACCGCCGTCATCGCACAATACGCAACACAAATACGTGTTTCCGAAAATCCTTTCTTTTGCAAATGATGATGGAACGGAGCCATTAGAAAAATTCGCTTACCGTGGCTAAACTTGAAATACACCACTTGCAAAATTACCGAAACACAAGACACCACAAACGTTACACCGACAATCGGAATAAACAAACTCATCCGTGTGAATATTGCACTACACGCAACCAATGCGCCCAACGCCAGCGCCCCGGTATCACCCATAAATACTTTTGCATCGTTTACATTGAAAAGCAAAAAGGCTAACAACGCACCAACAGACAACACGCATAGTTTCATCACGTCCGCAGCCTGTGCATAGGCATAAGTGTCGCCCGTTTCTTCCAACAGCACCGTTTCTCTCTTCAAAAGCAAAGCAATTCCCACTAGGTAACACAATGTTGAAGACGTTGCCAAACCGTCCAATCCGTCAGTCAAATTAACGCCGTTAGTGCATGCCAGAAAAATAAAAACGACCAACGGAACAATCCAAATGCCAATTGAAATTTGTTTGTTGGAAAACGGCACGAAAAGCTTGTCACCGATTGCAACGTCTCGCCGCACAAAGATAGCCACTACTACGGCTATCGCCAACTGAACCAATATCTTTTGATAAGCATATAGCCCTTGATTTCGCTTGAACTTTATTTTTATATAATCATCCAAAAATCCAACGGTAGCATATGCCAAAAATACCGCTAAAGTAACTGCCGTCCCCCTATTGGAAAAATCGCAAAAAATTGCAGTTGCAACCGATATCGCCACAATAAAAGCAATGCCGCCCATTGTCGGTGTGCCGTTTTTTGCGTTGTGTTCGGTAACATATTCCAAAATGGATTGTTTAGCCTTGAATTTTTTCAATAACGGCAAAAGACAAAAGCATGCTACCACGCACAAAAAGAATGACGTTAAAAAAGCCACAGATAAGTTCATTGGTTCACCTCGTCTATATGTACTAACCCCTTGCCAACAAACTTTTTACCACGTCAACGTCACTGTACGGCACCTTTTTTCCTTTAATTTCCTGATAAGTTTCAGCACCCTTTCCCAAAATTGCAACGGTGTCATCGGCAGCCGCCAAAGAAAGCGCATATTCCGTTGCTTGACTGCGATTCAAAATAACCTTGTGCCGACAACTCAAACGACTAAGTACGTCCGCGGCAATAACCAACGGATCCTCAAAACGCGGATTGTCGTTTGTCAGCACGGCAAAATCCGCAAAAGCCGATACCTTTTCGGCCATCAGCGGCCTTTTGTACTTATCTCGGTTGCCGCCGCAGCCAAAAACAACTATCAATTTGCCGACCGTGGTTTTTCGCAAATAACCCAAAATATTTTCAATACCGTCCGGCGTATGTGCAAAATCCACAACAACTCGCATGCCGTCCTTTCTGAAAGAGGTTTCATTTCGTCCTTGCACAAACAGCACTTCTTCCGCACCGCAAATAGCCGTATCCATATCCACCCCCATCGAAACGGCGCAGGAAATTGCGGCCAAAATATTATAAACGTTAAAATAACCCGTCAAAACCGTTTTAATGCGGCCTTTTCGGCCAAATATATCCACGTCAAATTGCGTTTCATTTTCGGCACACTTAACGTTATAGGCCCTGCAATCGGCGTTTCCGTTGACAGAATACGTTACAACATTTTGAGACAGTTCAACAATTTTCTTTCCCAATTCATCGTCGACGTTCACAACTGCATTCGACAAACAGCTTGAACCGAAATAACCAAGTTTGGTATCCGCATACCGCTTCATTGTTCCAAAGTAATCCAAATGATCTTGCGAAAAATTGGTAAAAATGCCAAATTCCGAACGAATTCCAAACACTTTTCGCAATGCTATTGCATGTGCAGAAACCTCCATCACAACAACGTTCACTTTATTCAAATACATTTGTTTGAGCCAGTAGTGAAGTTCGATTGGATCCGGCGTTGTTAACATACTTTCGTATTTTTGACCGTTGATATACACACCGTTTGTTCCAATTACGCCCGTTTTGTAACCGGCTTTGTGCAAAATACTTTCCAAAATAAAACTAGTGGACGTTTTTCCGTTTGTACCCACCACTGATATTATTTTCAGTTTATCGGCACAGTTTCCGTAAAAGTTTTTTGCAATTGCCGCCATTGTCGCACGAACGTCTTCAACCACTATTTGCAACGCTGCAGTATCCAATTGGCGTTCGCACACCAACGCCGCAGCGCCGTCTCCGACAACCTTACGGAAAAAGTCATGTCCGTCGTATTTTTGCCCTTTCAAGCAAAAAAATAAACAATTTTTCGTTACCGTTGTAGTACTGCAAGATAAAGACGTAATATTGGGATTGCCCGCACCAATCATTTTGCAACAAATTCCGTTCAACAATTCTTGCAAATACATCTCAATTCCTCACAAAAAAAATAGTCCGCACGAACCCCGTTCGTATGGACTATTTTATTGCCGCAAACCAAGAAATATGCGTCTGCCTCTCACTCTAACGGTTGCAATTGTTTGTAGTCGATTATCCCCTGAAAAACAAGCTTTGCGTACGGCGCTGCAACTATCGAACCGTAACTTTGCCCTTGCGGCTCGTCAACAATCATCAAGCAAAGATATTTAGGCTCACTTGCAGGAAAAAATCCCACAAACGACGATACGTACTTCCCTTTTGCCAACGCTCCGTCAACAAATTTTTGTGCCGTGCCTGTTTTTCCGCCCACTTGATATCCTTCAATTTTGGCGTTTTTTCCGCCGCCTTCATCCACCACTCTCTTCAGCATTGCAGCAATCATCGAACTGGTTTCGGCGCTGATAGCTCGGTTAACAACCGTCGGAGAAAATCTTTTAACGGTTTTTCCGGTTGTCGGATCGGAAATTTCCTTCACCAAATACGGTTGCATCAAAAATCCCCCGTTAACAGCTGCCGCCGTAGCCATACACAACTGCAACGCCGTCACAGCAATACTTTGGCCAAAGCCAATACGCGCCAAATCTCCGTTGGTAACGGCACTTTCGGAAACAAGCAAGCCGCTCTGCTCCCCTGCAAAATCAATGCCGGTAACACTTCCGTAACCAAATTTTTCCAGATAGTCGTACATTGTGCTTTTTCCCAGTGAAAGCGCAATATCGGTAAAAATAGGGTTGCAACTGTTGTTAAGTGCGTCCGATAACGTTTGATTGGAATGCTTTCCGTTTGCATGTTTGGTCCAGCAACTTATTTTTGAACCGTCGATAATTCTGGTGCCACTGCTATTTGCAAACACGTGCTGTGCCGAAAAAGCACGTGGATTGCCGTTTTTGTATTCTTCCAAACATGCCGCCGCAGTCAACACTTTGAATGTCGAGCCGGGCTCGTAAACATCGGTAAGCAGCGTGTTTTTGGAATATTTCATCAACGTTTCTAAATCGTCACGAGGCAAGTTGTTCAAATCCACGCTGGGTTTTGAGGCCATTGCCAAAATTTCCCCCGTTTGAACATCCAAAACTATGCAACGAGCCGCTATTGGATTTTGCTGATACATCGCCAACTGCAACACGTTTTCCACAACCGTTTGAATAACTGCGTCTATTGTAAGCATTACCGTCAAACCGTCTATGGAAGGATAATAGTACATATTGCCATCGGACAATTCACTTCCCACCAAGTCAGTTTCGGTGAGCAAACTGCCGTTTATGCCTTGCAAATACTTGTCGTAGTATGCCTCAATTCCCGTTTGCCCTACGCCGTCGGAGGAAACAAAACCCAGCACTTGCGACAAAAAATCCCCGTAAACGTAACTGCGTACACCCTGCGAAGCCAAATATATGCCAGACAAATTACTGTTTCGAATTTGATTTGCCTGTTCGGCTGTAATCTGTCTTTGGACAGTAACTTCGGACACACCCTTTTTGCACAGCTTCTCACGAATAACGTCACTATCCACGTCCAAAATTTCCGCCAAAGTTTTTGCTGCACCTTCGGCATCCACAACACTTTGCGGACGGGCATAAACGCCGTATCCCGTTTCAGTTGTAGCAAGCAACTTTCCGTTAGCATCAACAATATCTCCCCTATAAGCTTTAACGGGCAAATCTCGCAGCCATTGGTCGGATGCTTTAAGTTGCAGTTCTTTTCCCCAAACAATCTGAATATAACCAAGTCGCAAAAATATTACAAGAAACAAAAAAATTGCCGCCACTAAAAGTGACAGCAATCTCTTTTTTGAAGTGTAGTAACTTTGTACCAAATCAACCACCGAAAACGTTGCACAACCAATCGCACAATGAATCGAACCAGTTACTTTCGATATTGAAATTTTGTGCGGGCCTTGTTTCAACTTCAGTATAAGAGCAAGTGTTGTTGTTAACTTGCGATGCGTCTATGTAACCAAGTTCAGCCGCTCTTTCCGCCAATGCAACATAATCTTCCGTTGCAAGTTGTTGGTTCAATGCCTCAACGTTTTGCAATACGCTTTCGTAGTTGGCAGTCAAATTGACGGTTTCGGCAAAAAAGCCGGAAACGGAAACAGACGTCAATGCAATTCCCAAAACAAGCACAAGCACTGCCGCAACGTAGCACACGATAGCAACCTTTGTTTTGGTGCTCATTTTTCCAACGACAGCCGTTGCACCGCTTTCGTAGTAACGCTTGTTGTTCATTGTCAATTGTGACGGCATTGCATCCACGTTGGCATCGGCATGAACAGCGGATTCTTCCGTACCGGAGAAAATTCCCAATTTTTCTTGAACTTGTTTAAGTGAGAATTCTTGATTTTCGGCAACTTGCGTAGCAGAATAAGGCGTATTCAATCCCGAATACACATCGTAGTTATCGTAGTTTTGTCTGTCAGCGTTCATTCTCATTTTATTCACCGCCTGTTACTGTTTATTACAATTTTTCAAAAACTCTAAGTTTCGCGCTTTTCGAACGCGCGTTTTCCGTCATTTCCACGTTCGTGGGAAGAATCGGTTTTTTGTTCACCAATTTACCTTGCGCACGGTGGCCGCACACACACATAGGAAGATTGGGAGGACAAATGCAATCGGTGGCCAGGTCCGAAAAACAATGTTTAACGGTTCTGTCTTCCAACGAGTGGAAAGTTATAACCGCCAACCGTCCACTAGAATTCAATCTCTTGCACATGTTGCGTAACGCTGCATCCAGCCCGTCCAATTCCTTGTTAACTTCAATTCTCAATGCTTGAAAGGTTCTTTTGGCAGGATGTCCGTTCTTTTTGCACGCAGCAGGTATCGATTTGTCAATTATCTCTACCAATTGCCCGCAAGTTTCCAACTCGAAGTTTTTTCTTGCAAGAACAATGTTTTTTGCTATGTTTTTTGCAAAGTTTTCTTCGCCGTAATCTCGGATGATCGTGAACAGTTCTCGTTCGTCGTACTCGTTCACCACCGTTTTGGCTGTCAAACTTTGCGTTGCGTCCATTCGCATATCCAACGGCGCGTCCGATGCCATGTAGGAAAACCCACGTGCGGGATTATCTATCTGATAGGAACTCACGCCCAAGTCGGCCAAAAATCCGTCAACTTTTTCAATGCCGACCTCATTCAGTATCGCGTCGACGTTTTTGAAGTCGCTGTGAACAAACTTTACGTTACGGAACGTTTCAAATTTGCTTTTGCACACCGCCAACGCTTCTTCATCCTTATCCACGCAAATAAGCGTGCCACCAACAAGCCTTTTCAGTATCTCGGACGAATGTCCGCCACCGCCTGCAGTGCAATCTACGTAAACACCGTTCGGTTTTATTTGAAGATTTTCAATACACTCGGCAAGCAACACCGATTTGTGTTGGAATTCCATCATCTTTTGTTCAATTCCGCATCTAACGTTTTGTACACGCTGTCGAAGTTTTCTGCCGTGATAACGTTGGATGCTCCGAAGTTTTGTTGCCAGCGTTCTTCGCTCCAAATAATTGCCTTGGTTGCCGCACCGACAATGCGTACGTCCTTCTTTATACCCATGATTCTGATCAGGTCATCAGGCAACATAAACCTGCCCTGACTGTCCGCCGTCACACTTCTGCTGAACGCTGTAAGTTGCGTCAACTTCAATGTTTTTTCGGGATCCAAACTATCCAACGAAAACAACTTGGAAAGCACCCCTTGCGTATCATCGGCTTTATACACGAAAATACAGCCATTTGTACCGGGCATCAAATAGTACTCGTCGCCCATTTCCTTTCGAAAATCGGCCGGCAGTCTTATTCTGTTTTTATCATCCAACGAATGTTGGAAATTGCCCATCAAAAACATTAAACTATACTCCTTGTATTGTGAAAAAAGTATAAAACAACGCCCAACCAATGTCAACCATTTTTAACCATTTTTCTTCATTTTTTTGAAATTTTTTGTATTATGCAATAAAAAGGTTATACAACAAGAAAAGTCAATGCAATAATTTTCATTTTTGATATAAGCGAATTTCACACCGCTCTATTCAAAATTTTTTCATTACACTTTTCGTGTTGTTTTCCGTCAAACGAACAATGTTTTTCAAAAATATTCCAGTGCGCCTCTATACCAACAAACTCATACTCAAACAACAGCAAAAAAAACGCAGCATGCCACCTCCAAATAGTTAAAAGGGGCCACAATAAATCTTAAATTTTCAGCTAAAAAAATGAGGCAATAAAATATAATTCATTCACAATACTACCCATCAACCAAAAACAATCGCCGCAAACAATTTGCATTGCCGCCACACGCCAATGTATAATACAGGCAAATTGTCAAACTAAGTGCGACAGCTTTCTTCTATATTTGTAGGCCAATACAGTACTTACAATTTTACGTCGTTTGCACCAAACTTGCCGTGTCATTCATTGACAAATTCTCCCGTGGTCAATTATTTTGCTACCAGGCTCAAATTTATTTATACCACAGGAGGATTCTTTTGTTCATCGATAAACTTCCACGGAACCACCAGAGTATCTAGTGGTCTTCTTGTAAACAAAAAGCCGCCGCAAGCTTTCAAAACTTGCAGCAGCATCAAACACACTGTTATCTATTTTTTTTACAAACACGCTTTTGTTCATCCACTCAACAAACAAAACGCGCGCAAAGCACACCACACTTTTGCGACACACCGTTCGCAAATACCGCACTTAGCCACTATCACACTTCAATTTCGGCAAGCACGTTGTTCATCAAGTCACACGACGTCAAGTAAAAATCAATGTTATATTTCTTCATTTTCAAATTCACACGACTGTCTTTTCCGTGCAAGTGGCCATACACAACGCAATGCACGTCGTTGGCAACAAACTGGCGCACAAATTCCGAATCGT
>CAZADD010000015.1:0-23456 GCA_964483825.1 uncultured Oscillospiraceae bacterium | reverse complement strand
GCAGCCGCTGGCTCCTTTGTGTAAAGGGAGCTGGCACGGAGTGCCTGAGGGATTGACATCAATAGCGTTGTAATGGTGCAAGTGGTAGACGTTGCTACACATTTTGAACACTAAATGTGCAAAAAAGTGTAACCT
This sequence comes from uncultured Oscillospiraceae bacterium, assembly GCA_964483825.1. Classification (GTDB taxonomy): domain Bacteria; phylum Bacillota; class Clostridia; order Christensenellales; family CAG-314; genus Fimimonas. Next base: position 23,321 of record CAZADD010000015.1, on the reverse strand, counting down.
CACCTCTTCACTCTTCACTTTTCACTCGTGCGGCTTGCCGCACGCTCCCCTTGGCTCTCACTCTGGGAGAGCTGTCACGAAGTGACTGAGAGGGTTAAAAACGCAACCTCAATCAAGGCTCCTTTGTGTAAAGGGAGCTGGCACGGAGTGCCTGAGGGATTGTAAGCGACTTTGTCGCCAGTGAAAAGATAAAAGAGAAAAGTGAAAAGAAAAGGGATGCTCTTTGAACTTTCCCATCCATTTGAAGTCAAAACGTCACCTCAAACAATGCGTCGCATTTTCATCAACTTGAATTTTCCCCACAAGGCTGTTTCGTGGGTAATAAAAAACACATAGGAGGCAACTATGAACAGAAAGAAGTTGTTGTTACTGGTTCTCACACTTTTGTGTGTAACCTGTTTGGCTTTTGCATCATGCAAGCTGAAATTGTACAGTAACACAATCACGGGACTCGAAGATATAACCATCAATTGTGGCGAGGTTCCCAACCCGACAGTTTCCGCAACGTTCGGCACGCCCGTGCTGAAAATTGCCAAGGAAGTTGTTGACACATCCAAGGAAGATCTTTCCTACAACCCACTGGGCTCCGACGTTCTTACAGTCGGCACCTACTACCTTAAGGCGGAGGTTGCACAAGGCGACAAGTACGAGTTGGCCGTTGCTTATGCAAAAGTGACGGTAGTGCACCAAACCTATGACGAAATCGAGGGCAAGGGTACCTTCCGCGAGGAAGAAAAGGACGGCCAATACCACACCTGGTACGAAAAAACTTGTGCTTGCGGCGCAACAATCAAGGTCAACGAAAAACTTGACGACAAACTTGTTAACGCTATCACCGGCTTGAACAGCTCTTACAGCTTCGTTTGCGGCACGGCATTTGATGAAAGCAAAATTTCCGCCACCCACGGCACTGTTAAAGTGGAAATCAAGGATGCAAGCGGCCAAGTTGTCACCGGCGCACTTAACCACGGCGAATATACTGTTACCGCAAGCGTCGAAGACACTTTCAGCTACGTTGGCGCAACGGCAACCGCAACAATAACCGTCAACCACCAAACGTTTGAAAATTGCAGCGGTGAAGCAACAAAACACTACGCCGATGCAAACAGTCAATATGAATATTGGGAAACCAAAAAGTGCGCTTGCGGTGAAGACGTTGTAAGCGAACACCAAAAAGCAAACAAAACCGTTCCCACAATCAGCGGCCTTTCCAATGTTACGGACGCTGTTTGTGGCTACGTATTCAATCAAACTGTCACAACAAACGTTGGAACAGTCAATGTTGTTATCACAAACGCTAGTGGCGAAGTTGTCAGCGGCAAGCTTAATTGTGGCACCTACAAGGTGGTTGCAACAGTAGCAGCAGCCGGCGAAAACGAAAACTGGCAATACATAAGCGCAACAGCAACCGCAACAATCACGGTCAACCACCAAGCCTTTGACGTTATCCAAGGCAACGGCATCTTCCGCGAGGAAGAAAAGGACGGCCAATACCACACTTGGTACACAAAAACCTGTGCTTGCGGCGCAACCGTCATCGGTAACGAAAATTTGGCAAATAAAACTGCCAACGCTATCACCGGTTTGGAAGAAAGCTACAGCAAGGTTTGCGGCAACACGTTCAGCATTAGCGGCATTGGGGCAACCTACAACAGCAGCAACGTTGCAGTCGTCATCACCAAGGGCGGCCAAAGCGTTGACATCACAAGCGGTGTAATCAAGCTCACCGAAGGTACCTACACGGTTACTGCTACCGTTGCGGAAACTGTCAAGTACCAAAGCGCAACCAAAACAGCAACAATCACCGTCAACCACACGGCAGTGACGTCGGCAAACGGCACCTATAACGAAGAAAACGTAGACGAAAACTCCTACAACGTTTGGTACACCAGAACTTGCGAATGCGGTGCAACCGTTGCAAGCCAAAAGGTTAAAACGGAAAAACTTGCCAACGCAATCGACGGCTTGAACAGCTCCTACAGCTTTGTTTGCGGCACGGAATTCGATGCAAGCAAAATTTCTGCTACCCACGGTACCGTCGGCGTAGAAATCAAGGACGCAAGCGGCAAAGTTGTCACCGGCGCACTCAATCACGGCACCTACACGGTAAAAGCAACCGTTGCAAGCGGCACAACCTACAAATCCGCCGAAGCAACGGCAACTATCACGGTAAATCACCAAGCTTTTGCCGAAATCGATGGCAACGGCACCTTCCACGAGGAAGAAAAGGACGGCAAGTACCACACTTGGTACACCAAAACTTGCGTTTGCAAAGAAACAATTATCGGGAACGAAAAACTTGACGACAAACTTGTTAACGCTATCACCGGCTTGAACGATGTAACCCTTTCTTGTGGCAATACGTTCAGTATCAAGGGCATTTCCGCAACCTACAACAGCGAAAAAATCGCCATTTCCGTCACCAAAAACAACCAAAAGGTTGAAATTGGCGAAAACGGCGTAATTTCTCTCACCGAAGGCACCTACACGGTTACGGCCACCGTTGAGGGAACTATCCAGCACACAAGTGCAACCAAAACGGCGACAATCACCGTCAACCACCAAGCTTTTGAAGATATTCAAGGCAATGGCACTTTCCACGAAGACGAAAAGGACGGCCAATACCACACTTGGTACGAAAAAACCTGTGCTTGCCAAAACAAAACGGTTATCGGCAACGAAAAATTCGAAGCCAAACTCGAAAACGCCATCATCGGCTTGGACGACGTAACCCTTTCTTGCGGCGACACGTTCAACAAAAGCGGCATCACGGCAACTAACGGCACAGTTAGCTTTGTTATCTCGGACGTGGACGGCAACGAAGTCAGCGGCAATCTTAAACACGGCGAATACACCGTAACGGCCACCGTCCAAGCAACTATCCGCTACCAAGGCGCAACGGCAACGGCAAAAATAACCGTCAACCACCAAACGTTTGAAAATTGCAGCGGCGAAACCGTCAAGCACTACGAAAACGTAGACGACAACAACTACCGTTACTACGAAACCAAGTCTTGTGCTTGCGGCGAACACGAAGTTATCTCTAACGACAAAACCACTCCCAAGCAAGTAACGGAAATTAAAAACCTTGCCGATTCAACTATCGTTTGCGGCAGTGAATTCGACAGCAGCCACGTTAACACAAACAACGGCACGTCCGTCAGCGTTGTGGTTTACGACAAAGACAACGTTCCCGTCAGCGGCGAACTTTACCACGGCACCTACAAGGTAGTTGCAACGGTACAAGCAGCCGGCGAAAACGAAAACTGGCTGTATACAAGCGCAACCAAAACAGTAACGCTCACAGTTAGTCACCAAGCATTCAACGCTATCGATGGCAACGGCACCTTCAACGAGGAAGAAAAGGACGGCCAATACCACACTTGGTACACAAAGTCTTGCGTTTGCGGTGCGGAAATTATAGGCAACGAAAAATTCGAAGATAAACTTGCTAACGAAATCACCGGCCTTGACGACGTAACACTTTATTGCGGCATGGCATTCGATCAAAGCGGCATTAGCGCAACCCACAACGGCGAAACAGTCAGCGTTGAAATAAAGGACGCAAACGGCGAAGTTGTCAGCGGCAAACTCATGCACGGCACCTACACCGTAACGGCAATCGTCAAGGAAACTATCCGGCACACAAGCGCAACCAAAACGGCAACAATCACCGTTAATCACACGGCTGTGACGTCGGCAAACGGCACCTACAACGAAGAAAACGTAGACGAAAACTCCTACAACGTTTGGTACACCAGAACTTGCGAATGCGGCGCAACCGTTGCAAGCCAAAAGGTAAAAACGGAAAAAGCAGCTAACGCAATCAGCGGCTTGAACAGCTCTTACAGCTATGTTTGCGGCAACACCTTCAGCATTAGCGGCATTGGTGCAACCTTCAACGGCGAAAAAGTTGTTGTTACAATCACCAAGGGCGACCAAAGCGTTGAAATCACAAGCGGCGTAATCACGCTCAGCGAAGGCATCTACACGGTAGTTGCAAGCGTTGCAAGCGACACAACTCACAAATCCGTCGAAGCAACGGCTACAATCACGGTAACTCACCAAGCATTTGCAAATTGCACAGGCACGGTTACCCCACACTACGCCGATGCAGATAGCCAATATGAACATTGGGAAACCAAAAAGTGCGCTTGCGGCGAAGACATTGCAAGCGATCACAAAAAGGTCAACAAAACCGTTCCCACAATCAGCGGTCTTTCCGACGTTACGGACGTTGTTTGCGGCTACGTGTTCAATCAAACTGTCACAACAAACGTTGGAACAGTCAATGTTGTTATCACAAACGCTAGTGGCGAAGTCGTCAGTGGTGCACTCAATTGTGGCACCTACAAGGTTACTGCAACTGTAGCAGCAGCCGACGAAAACGAAAACTGGCAATGGACAAGCCAAACGGCAACGGCAACAATCACCGTCAGACACCAAAAATTCGAAGAAATCTCAGGTGAAGGCGAATTCCAATCAAGCCTCACCGACGACAAGTATACCACTTGGTACAAAAAGACCTGTGCGTGCGGCAAAGAAACTTTCACAGGCGACTACACCTATGTTACCAGAGGTCAAAGCAAAGTTGAGGGGCTTTCCGAAAGCTACAACCTTGTTTGCGGCAACACGTTCAGCATTAGCGGCATTTCCGCAACCGTAACGGTTGGTGGAGTAACCTCTACCCCCGATGTCGTTGTTGAAATTGCAACAGCAGTGGAAGGCACCGACAAGGAAAAACTTACATACGGCGAAATTGGCTCCGACGCTTTAACCTACGGCACCTACTACGTTCGTGCAACGGTTGCTGAAGCCAACGAATACCGCGGCGCTGTTCAATATGCAACAATCACCGTTCGTCACCAAACTTTCGATGAAATAACCAACACTGTTGGTACACTCAAGTCTGAAACAGTCACGTCGGGCGAACATGCAGGACAGTATCACACATGGTACGAAAAGACCTGTGCTTGCGGTAAAGTAACTCTCACAGACAAAGACAACTATTCCGACAAACAAGCCCTCACGTTAAGCAATTGGGATAATTTCACGCTTAATTGCAAAAACAATGCTCTCGATCTCAGCAACGTCACCCCCAACGTGGGCACGGTTAGCTTTGCAATTGCAACACAACAAGCAGGCGTTGAAAACGCAAGCCTCTCTTACAACGAATTTACTAGCGGCACAACGTTAACTCTTGGCAGCTACGTGCTTCGTGCAACTGTCACTAACACGGAAGATGAGTCTTTCGAAAGTGAACTCGTCACATACGTCACAGTCACCGTCAATCACCAAACGTTCGAGTCTATCGACGGCGACGCTACGGAAATTTACTCTGAAACAACCGACAGCAGCAAGTATCACTATGAAAAATACAAAAAGTGTGCTTGCAATGAAATCATTTATGCTGTCAACGAAGATCGCGACAGAAAAAGTAACGCTATCACCGGTTTGAACGCTACAACCATTGTTTGTAAACAAGAATTCAGTGCAACTATCAAGGCAACCTACGGCACCATTGAAATTGCAGTGGTGGATGCAGGCGGCGCACCGGTTACACACACGTTCGACAAAGAAAGCGGCACGCTTACTATCCAAAACCTCACTTGCGGCATCTACACGGTAATAGCAACCGTACAAGCAGCAGGTGATGCGGAAAATTATTTGTACGTTGGTGCAAAAAAAGAGATAACAATCACCGTTAACCACCAAGCATTTGACGATTCCAAAGAATATGTAGAACACTGGCAAGACGCTGGCGACAGCTACAAATATTGGAAGACTCAAACGTGCGCTTGCGGCAACAAAACAGATGTTAAAACTGCTGAAATAACAACTAAAAAGTCCGAACCGAAAATTGAAGGTCTTTCCCCTGCTACGCATACTTGCACACAAAATTACAGTGAAACCGTCACGGCAAGCTACGGCGAAAGCGGCACTCCTGTTGCAGTGTCAATTTCCGTCACAAAGGACGGCGCAGAGTTCAAAGACTTCACGTTCGAAAACGGCACGCTGTTTATCAACAACCTTGCTTGTGGCCAATACATTGTAACCGCAACAGTGGCAGCAGCCGGCGAAAACGAACATTGGCTGTACAAGGAAGCTACAGCAACAGTAACAATCACCGTCAGACACCAAACGTTCGACGAATGCGGCTCCGCAACAACAGAAGATCTCGTTGCAAAAATCACTGGCGACGAAAATCACTACGATTCTTGGCAAACCAGAACGTGTGCTTGCAGCAAATCTATTGAAAGCAAGCACGAAACCAAAGATAGACTTACAAACGCTATCCACGGTTTTGAACAAACTATTGTTTGCGGCGGCACCTACAATGTGGATGCAGTTAAAGCCGACCACGGCACCGTCACCGTTGAAATTACCAACGCAAGCGGCGATGTTGTTGCAAACGGCACCGCATTGATGCACGGCACCTACACGGTAAAAGCCTCCGTCGAAGGCACCGTAACCTACTTTGGCGCAACGGCAACGACTACAATCACCGTTAACCACCAAGCATTTGATGCTTGCAGCGGCGAAGCAACCAAGCACTACGAAAACGTAGACGACAACAACTACAAATATTGGGAAACCAAAAAGTGCGCGTGCGGAGATGACGTTATAGGCAACAAGAATGACTCTGTTGCCAAAGCCGTTTCCACAATCAGCGGTATTTCCAATGTTACGGATGCTGTTTGCGGCTATGTGTTCAATCAAACTGTCACAACAAACCACGGCAATGTAACTGTTGTTATTACCGACGAAAACAAGAAAGAAGTCAGCAGCAGCGACAAGCTTAATTGCGGCATCTACACGGTAACTGCAACGGTAGCAGCAGCCGGCGAAAGCGAAAACTGGCAATGGACAAGCCAAACCGCAATGGCAACAATCACCGTTAGCCACCAAGATTATGACAAGATCAGCGGTGTCGGCACATTCCGCGAAGGCGAAAAGAACGGCCAATACCACACTTGGTACGAAAAAACCTGTGCGTGCGGTTCAACAATTATCGGCAACGAAAAATTCGAAGATAAACTCGGAAACGCAATCGACGATCTTTCCGACGTTCCGAACGCTGTTTGCGCAAAAACCTTCGACGTGAGCGACATCAAGGCAACCGCTGGAACCGTGACAATTTCCGTCACAAAGGACGATGGCAGCACAGTGAGCTACACGTTCGTAGAAGGTAAACTTACTATCAACGACCTCTCTGCAGGCATTTACACAGTAAAAGCAACCGTTGCCGAAACTATCAAGTACAAAGGCATAGAAAAATCTGCAACAATCACGGTAAATCACCAAACGTTTGATGCTATCGAAGGCGACGGCACTTCGCATAGCGAATTGACGGCCGATAACAAATATCATTCTTGGCTTGAAAAATCTTGTACTTGTGGCGCAACCGTCAAAAAGGATATTGTCACGGATACGACAAGAAAAAATAACGAAATCATCGGTCTGAACAACGAATACACACTCACTTGCACGCAATCATTCAGCACGAAGAGCATCAATGCAACTGACGGCAAAGTTGTGTTCGAAATTGCAACGGCAGTGGAAGGCACGGAAAAGGAAAAACTTTCCTACGCACCCTTGACGGAAGAAGGCCTCTCTTTGGGCACTTACTACATTCACGTCAAAACAACCGGATGCATGGAGTACGAAGATGCAGAAGCCTATGCAAAAGTTGTTGTCAAACACCAAGAATTTGCAAATTGCAGTGGCGAAGCAACAAAACACTACGCCGATGCAAACACTCAATACGAATATTGGGAAACCAAAAAGTGTGCTTGCGAAACCGATGTTGAAAGCAACCACACAAAGACAAACAAATCCATTCCTACAATCAACCTCGTTGCAAACACGCACGCTTGGAGCGGCGAAACGTACACGGCAACAGTAAATGCCTCCTACGGCGAAAACAATGCTGTTGTAGTTACAATTTCCGTCACCAAGGACGGCGCAGCGTTCAATGACTTTACGTTCCAAAACGGCACGCTCACTATCGCCAACATTACTAGCGGCAACTACGTTATCACAGCAACAGTGGCAGCGGCCGATGCAACTCAAAACTGGTTGTACACAGGCCAAACGACAACTGAAACAATCGCCGTTGAAGATAAAACCGTCAAAGTAACCATTCCTACGGGCGATGGCTACACGGTAACAGGCAACGCAACTGCTCAAAAAACAGAAAGCTACAGCTTCACGGTTGCAATCGACAGCACCTACGAAGCGCCTAACGGATTGGTTGTCAAGGTAAATGGCGAACCCGTCACAGCGGTTGACGGCACCTACACGGTTGCAAACGTCACCGGCGATATCACAATCACCGTGGAAGGCGTTGTCAAAAAGACAGTTGCCGTAACACTTACCGCCGGCGAAGGCTACACGTTGGGCGGTAGCTCCACAGTGAACATGGGCGAAAATTACTCATTCACCCTCACGCTCGGCGAATACTACGAAAAAGGTTCCAACTTTGCCGTTAAAGCAAACGGAACCGCTGTCACCGAAGCCGATGGCAAGTATATTGTTAAAAACGTAACGTCGGCTCTCACAATCACCGTCGAAGGCGTTGTCAAAAAGACGTTCAACGTAACTTTGCCGTCCAACCCCGTTGGCTACACGGTGAATGGTGCAACAACCGTTACCGCGTGCGAAAGCTACAGCTTCACGGTTGCAATCGACAGCACCTACGAAGCGCCTAACGGATTGGTTGTCAAGGTAAATGGCGAACCCGTCACAGCGGTTGACGGCAGCTACACGGTAGCAAACGTCACCGGCGATATCACAATCACCGTGGAAGGCGTTACGGCAAAACCCGTCTACAACGTAACCGTTCCTACAGGCACAGGCTACACCGTAACAGGCGCAGCAACCGTCATGAAGGGCGAAAGCTACTCGTTCACTGTCGCACTCACCGAAGGTTACAAAAAGGGCGCAAGTTTTGCAGTCACCGTTAACGGCGAACCCGTCACCGCAACATCCGACGGCACCTGCACGGTTGAAAACGTCACCGAAGCCCTCACAATCGCAGTAATCGGCGTGGAAGAAATCGTCTTCAACGCAAAATTAACTGTGGAAGGCGGCTTCACCGACGCTTTGGCGGAACTTCCCGCAACGTCGTTCCTCTACTCGGCGGAAAGCTACGCCTTCACCGTTACGCTCACACAACACTACACTCAAAGTGCAATCAGCGTGTACTACAAAACGGCCGATACCGAAGAAACAGCTCTCACCGCGGGCGAAAACGGCACTTACACAATCGAAAACCCCCACAAGGATATCGAAATCATCGTCAAGGGCGTTGTTTTGAACACCTACAAGGTAACTTTCTACCGCAACTCTGTTGAAAAACACACTTTGGATGTTTACGCAAAATCCGTTTTGACGGATGATCAACTCAACGCAGCAAAAGCCGCAGTTATCAACGATGGCGAAACCTTTAGCGCATGGGTTGGCGACGTTACGGCACCCATCGTGGGCAACACAGCAATCTATGCCTACACAGTTCCCACTTTCGGCAATGCCGTTACAGGCAACCCCGTTGTTGGCGGAGAAGAAGTCACCGGCGAATATTCCGCAGCAGGCTTCGAAAAGATTTACAAAGTAACAGGTGCAAAAACAGGTATCTTTGCCGAAATCGACCTTGCAAAAGCCGAAGAAGTTCGTTTTGCATTCAAACTGGAAAACAGCTACTTGTTGTTTGGCAATTGGCAGTACTACGTTGATAGAGCAAACGTTTGGCACGAAGTTGTGATGAAGCACAATGGTGCAGGCAACTGGACCGTTACTGTAACAGGCTTCATTAATCACAATTACACAGAGAATGAAGAAAGCAAGTCGGAAGTTTTGTCTGAATTTACGGCGCAGTACACAGGAACCACGCTTTCCGGCATTTTGGCCGGATGGTATAGTGACGCTGTAATGTTCCGCATCACCGAACTTCGCAAAACCGATATCAAAGAGTACGACTCTGTTGTTTCCGAAGTTCCTGCAGAAGGTTTCGAAGAGTCTATCGATAAGGAAGCCCCTGCAGATTTCGTCAAGGTGTACTACATTTGCGGAAAAGAAACAGTTAAAGTAGACGGACAAGAAAAGGAACAAGATAAGCTATTGAACAAGAAGTTCCTTGGTGTGGATATTTCCGGATACAGCGAAGTGAAATTCTACTTTGTTATGACAAATGGCTTTTTCACGATGCAAGGCTATAGCGTTTATGCTGAAACATATCGTTGCTCTACGTGGGTAGGGGTCACACTCACCAACAATGGGGGCACCAATTGGACAATAACCATTAACGGAACGCTTACAAAGGGAGACGGATCTGCTCACGATGTTCCCTACACCTACACGGCTACAGGCACAAAACTTAGCGAAGTGCTTGGTTCATGGTTTGCAATCGTCGACGATAATACAGCCGTCTACCTCACCGAAATTCGTGGCATCAAGAACGAAACAGTTGTTTCTGACCCTGTTGGCGAAATTATCGATGACTGTGTTCTCACATCCGGTACAACCACCGATACCATCGAGGAAGTTCCGTCCGGTTTCACAAAGATTTACAAGGTTAACGATATCTTCAACAGTGGTATGCTGAGCACCACAGATCTCAGTGGTTACCAAACAGTCACCTTTGCGGCAAAATCTACAGCTTATTTCCATATGCAACCTTGGGTAGTCTATGTCCAAGAATCATTTAATGATTGGTTCATCGTCACAATGGAAAACCAAGGTAACGGCAAGTGGGAAGTAACAGTTACCGGAAACATATATGACGGCACCAAAGTGGGAACGTGGACTCATACATATGAACTTACTAGTGATCAAACTCAAAATCTTTCAACAATTTTGAGCTCATGGCAAAGTTCTCACGATGCCGGAAAATACACCCACACTTACTTCACCGAACTTCGTGGTGTAAAGAAAACCTTCTTTGGCAATGTCATTTCCGAAGCACCTGCATCCGGATTCACCGAATCCACCGAAATAACCGCCCCCGACGGCTTTGTCAAGGTGTACAGTCTTGAAGGAACAGAGCTAAGAAATGAAGTCTCAACGGAAAAACTCCTTGGCAAGACGTTCGCTGGCGTAAACATTTCCGGATACAGCTCAGTTAAATTCCACTTTGCAATCGCAAGCGGATCTTTCCAAATCAATGGCGAAAATGTTTGTGCCACCAGCGCAATAACCGGAACAAATTGGGTTGCTGTCACCATGACGAATGACGGCGCAAACAACTGGACGATTGTTGTTAATGGCAAATTGAACGGAAGTGACGGCGATACCTACACGTATAACGTCGGCGGCACAAACCTGAGAACAATTCTTAACACATGGTTTGCTGGCACTGTCGGCGACGGCACAAAAGTGTTCCTCACCGAAATTCGTGGCATCAGGAACGAAGAAGTTGTTTCCGATGCTCCTGTTGGCGAAATTATCGAAGGTGGCGTGCTCAGCAACACAACCGAAGATACCGTCGAGGAAGTTCCGTCCGGCTTTGAAAAGGTCTACAAGGTGAATGGAACGTTCTCCAACGAGTGCAAGAGTACTGCCGACCTCAGCCGTTACAAAACAGTTAAGTTCGCATTGAAATCCTTCTCTTACTTCCTTTTGGATAACAACTGGACTCTGTTTTTGCAAGAAAACCAAGGCGACTGGGTGTATGTCACAATGACCAACAACGGTGACGGCACTTGGGACGTGAAAATCGTTGGCGACGTATGGGATGGATCACAAAACGAAGTTTGCAATCCATGGACGAAGAACTACACCGGCACAAGCATTGCAACAATTTTGCAACCTTGGTACAACGGCGAACACGTTTACGTGACAGAACTTCGTGGCGAAAAAATACCACTGTGGGGTGAAGAAATCGAAGGTAGCCCGGTTACCGGCGGCACCGAAGTCACTGGCGAAGATTCCGCTCCCGGCTTCGAAAAGGTTTACAAAGTAACTAAAGCTATTGAAGATGCTTTTGCAGCAATCGATCTTTCCAGAACAGAAGAAGTTCGCTTTGCATTCAATATTGAACGCGGATGGGTTTTGTTTGTGAGAGATTGGTCAGTTTATGCAGACGAACACGATGTTTGGTTCAACGTTGTTATGACGCACGATGGCGCGGGCAACTGGAATGTTGTTGTAACTGGTAAAAAAATTATAGGAGCAACAGAAAATCGTTACGAGGTGAAATACACAGGCACAACCCTTTCCGAAATTCTTTCCAAGTGGGAGTTCAACTATAAGGAAAAGAACGAAAATGGCCAAGAATATTCCGTTGGTGCCGATTTCCGCATCACCGAACTTCGCAAAACTGATTTTCCGCTTTACGGCACGGTTGTTTCCGAAGTTCCAGCAGAAGGTTTCACAGAATCCACCGATAAGGATGCCCCTGCAGACTTTGTTAAGGTGTACTACCTCGGCGGAAAAGAAACGGTAACAGTAGACGAAAAAGAGGTAGAACAAGATAAGCTCTTGAACAAGAAGTTTGCCGGTGTGGATATTTCCGGATACAGCGAAATCAAGTTCTATTTTATGATCGCTAACGGTTATTTTGCCATTAATGGTTGGCCAGCTTATGTCCAAGCAAGTGATGTTCAGGGTAATGGTGATCCAATTTGGGTTCCGGTTATACTAACAAACAATGGCAACAGTTGGAATATCACAGTCTATACAAAATTGACTGGTGGCAATGTTACTGATACAACGAAGCACGAATACACGTCTACTGGCTCGACGCTTCAAGAGGTACTTAAGTCTTGGTTTAGTTTTGCCGATGGTACACAAGTCTACCTCACGGAAATTCGCGGCATCAAGAACGAAACAGAAGTAGTTGAACCTTTCGGCGATATTGTCGGCAGCGTGCTGAAAACCGGCACAACCGAAGATACTATCGAAGAAGTTCCGTCCGGTTTCGAAGAAATAACGAAGATTAACACCAAAGACAACACGAAAAGCCTTCCTTTTTCTGACGAATACGATGTTTCCGAATATGCGGAACTGCGTTTTGCCTACAAGTCGTCCAGTTGGATGCTGTTTAACGACTGGAACCAATATCTTGACGAGTCGTATAGGTGGGTGTCTGTTGTGATGAAGCAGACCGAAGTTGGCAAATGGAGTGTTAGTGTGTACAGCACGAAAGATACACAAACATTCACCTACGAAGGCACCAAGTTGAGTGAAATTCTCAAATCATGGTACAATGACGTAGGAAACGTAAATATCTACGTCACCGAACTTCGTGGTGTCAAGAAGGAACTTGCCACTGAAGAAACGGTGGAAGATCACGACGCAACTTGGGGGGAACAGGTTTCTGTTTCCCCGGTTGACGCAAGCGATTGTGACGAAACCGTCCCCAACGGTTACGAAAAAGTTTCGGTTATCAACACCGGCGATAACAAAATAAGTCTTCTGTTTTTTGACACAGATATTTCCGCATATTCCGAACTGCGTTTTGCTTTCAAATCGGAAGGCTGGATGTTGTTTGGTAGCTGGGCAGCATATATTCACGCGCCGAACGAATGGGTGTCGGTGGTGATGGAACAAACGTCAAGCGGCAATTGGACCGTGACCGTGTACAGCACATACAAGTGGAAGAGTGGCAACGGCGAAGAACAAGACGGATCGTATAGCTTTACCTCTACAGGCACCAAGTTGAGTGATATTATCGGCTCATGGTACAACGACCAAGGAAACAAAGACTTCTTCTTCACCGATCTTCGTGGCGTGAAGAAAGCGGAAAGCAACCTTGGCACCGCAAAAGTTTCCAACTTGCTGTTCTCCGAGTTGTACACAACCGGCGAAAGCGTCCCCGATGGTTTCGAAAACGTCTACCAAAAATACGGTTTGGCCGCTGACGATTTCTCCGACATATCCGTTTCCGCCTACGAAAGTATCAGCTTCAAAATCAAGCTTTACGGCAACTTGAAGGTTGGCGAAACAACCATTACACCCACCGGGGATTGGATTTCTGTTACACTTAACAAGGGAAAAAGCAGTTGGACGGTAACCGTTGGCGAACAATCGTTTGCAAACCGCACAGGCACCACCTTGAAGGAAATTCTTTCCGATTGGCAAGCCGACGACGGTTTCACAATGCTTGTCACCGACGTGCGTGGAACGTGGGGCAGCATCAAAAAGACGGAGATAAAGGCAATTGCCATGTTCTCCTCAAACAAGGACGACGCACTGATGCTGACGGCGGCGCAACGCTTGGCTACCGAACTCAAAACGCATTTGGGCATTCAACTGCTTATCGAATACCACGACGATGTAACGACGTTGGATCCGAACAAGAGCTACATTGTGCTTGGCGAACTTGCCACAAAACTTGGCATCACGAGCGACGGCATAAACAATGCAACAGGCTTCAAAATCGGCGTTAAAAACGGTCACATTTGTGTGTACGGCACAACAGGCAACGGAATTATGAATGCTGTGTACGGATTGTTGAAAGAGTACCTTGGCTTGACCTACTACACCGATACGGTTTACAGCATTTCCAACACCGAGCCTGTGTTCGCTCCCGACGAAGAGATTGTTGCCAACAACTATTGCTTCGAATACAATTGGGCAATCGACGGCGCAATCACCAAAACCGATGACGATAGCTACAACGACGACTACATGTACCGCCTTGGATTCTCCAACCCCTACAGCAGTATTGGCGGCGGTTGGCACAATTTCACAACTATTGTCAGCGAAGAAAAGTACGGTGCAAGCGGAACGGTTTCGAAAAATCCTAATTGGTTTGTTGAAAGAGGCACAGACACGAAATTCACAACTTTGAATATTGCAAACTACAGTGACGACATTGCCGCTGCGGCAGCAAACGAACTTGCAGCGTTGATAAATGCTGCAGACGAAACACGCAACATTTGGTCACTGTCAGCTCCGGACTACACCGATTCTACATTGACGTCGAATGTTTACGTAACCTTCATGAACAAAGTTGCAGCAGGGTTGAACGACAAAATAAGCAGAAATATCGAGTTGATGCTTTTGGCGTACAATTCCACCTTCGAAGCACCGACGGTTGATCTTGTTCCCACCGAAAAAGTGAGCTTCAGTGTTATGCTTGCCCCCGTCGAATGTAACTACTACTACGATTTCAAGGATGAGTCATTCACAAAAGGCGCTCACACCAACAAGTGGTACGGTGAACAAATCACTGCATGGGGCGAACTTACCAAAAAAGCAAACGCTTCTTTGTACGCTTGGAACTATTCGGCGGTGTTTGACAACTACTTCGTGCCGTTGGATACTATCACCAACATGAGAGCTAGATACCGGTTCTATTTGGAAGCCGGCGTTACGGTAATTCACGACCAAGGCGTTAGCGAAAAAGTAGCCCCGGATTGGGCAGCATTGAAACTGTATTTGAAATCCGAAGTTGCCAAAAACGCGTATTTAAGTGATGAAGAATTCAACACACGCATAAGTAACTTCATGAACGCTTACTACGGCGAAGCGGCAGCACCCTTCATGAAGCAACTGTTGGAAGCACAACAAAAACATTATGCGGAGACGGTTGCCAAAAACATGAAAGGCGGAAACGTAACGCAAGATTCGTTGTTTAACAAAGAGTATTGGTCCGAAACAACGCTGAACGATTGGTATGGATATATCGAAAAAGCATTGAATGCAACCACCGACGAAACGTTGCGCAACAGAATCCAAGTGGAAGCATTGACAATCCGTTATTTGAGGCAAGTGCTTCACACAAGTCTCATCAACAAATTTAGCGTCTATTTTGTTGGAGCAACAACCAGGGCCAACGATTCTTTGGATCAGATAATAAAGGATGCAAAGGCACTTGGCATCGAACGTTTTGCCGAAGGTCAAGGTTGGATCAGTGACGACGGCAATATCTTCCGTGACGACAACCTTGTTGACGGAGTTATCGATAATTTGAAATAACCGTTTGCTACAAACACGCAAAAGTCACGGTGCACCTGACACCACAAAAAACAGCACAAAACCTACAACAAATTCTTTTGACCCACCGTTTGGTGGGTCAAAAGAGTGGTAGGTTGTTTGTAATTTTTAACTAAAACAACAGCTGCCGCATAACACGGCTAAAAACACAAAAACACAGCAAAAATGCGTTGTCTTTTCCAAACGGCAACGGAAAAACCAAAAATTGTCACGAAGTTGTCTTTCATCACAAAAAGACAGCATGGCAACAACCTAAACTATTTTTTGTCGCAAGCGGTGCCCCAAAGTAAAATTTTCTCGGTACCGTAATGCAATAAATGGGTTTGCAATGCGTTGGCTTCCCACACGAAGCTGTGCAACAAAAACTAAAATTATAGTTTTGTATTCACCAACAACCCCCACAAACAAGGGCACGCAAGATGAATTTTCAAGTATTGTAACGATAACTAAAGGGTTTCACGGCGTTAGTTTTCCACATGAAGCTGCGCAGCGGAAAAATCACAAATTTTTTATCAACAACGCTCACAAATGCGTGGGCACACAAAAAACGGGCCAATTTCGCCCGAAAAACAATTATCACTCACTATTAAGAGGCAAGGAGAGCTTAAATGAGATTAAAACTTAACAATGGCAAATGTGCAGACAGCATGTCGCAAGTGGTTGCAATGCTTGGCGACGACGAATTGTGCGGACAGCTGCTCTGTTTGGACATATACGATCACGACGATCCCGCCGAAATTGAAAAACTTGTTTCGGTAATGAAACCGGGCGGCATTTTTGTTTCGGACATGTGCGCCGACAAGGTGAAAATGTACACCGAAATGGTGAACAAGCACACAACCATCCCCGTCATTGTGACGGCGGATATCGAAAACGGCCCCGAAGGCGGCGTGAAAGGCACGGGCAGGTTGCCGCATCCCATGGCTTGGGGTGCTTGTGCCGACGAAGAACTTGTTCGTGAAGCAGGGCGTTTGACGGCAAGAATATCTCGCAGATGCGGCGTGCACTGGACTTTTGCGCCGATAATCGACCTTAACTACAATTTCCGTTCGCCGGAAACAAACATTCGTGCGGTATCCGATTCCGCCGATGCAGTCATCAAGTATGCAGGGGCGTATTCCGACGGTTTGCGCAGCGAAGGGCTTATGCTGACGGGTGCAAAACACTTCCCCGGTAACGGCACCGACGAACGCAACAGCCATTTTTGCACGACGGTGAACCCGCTGGGCCGTGAAGAATGGATGGCAACCTACGGCAAAATCTACAAGGAAATGTTCCGTCGCGGAACCGATTCGGTGATGGTGGGACACTCTTGCTTGCCTGCGTTCATGCCGCAAGAGGAACGAGGCTTGCCCGGAGTGCTTTCCAAAAGCCTTATGACCGACCTGTTGAAGGGCGAGTTGGGCTTCAAGGGTTGCGTTATTTCCGACGCAATGTCCATGATTGGCGCGTGCGGAGTTGTGGGCGGCGAAAAGAACCTTGCCGTGGAATTTTTGAAAGCAGGCGGCGACATGGTGCTGTTCCCCGAAGACGACGATGCTCAAAGCATTCGTCAAGCAGTGGAGCGCGGCGAAATTTCCAAGGAGCGCATGAACGACGCACTTGCCAGAGTTTTGGCATTGAAAGAAAAGGTTGGATTATTCCGTGGCGAAGAACCGCAAATCGATGATTGCTCCGACGAGTTTTTTGCCGTATCGCAAAAAATTGCCGATAAAAGTATCACCGTCGTTCGCGACGAAAAAAAGATTATCCCTACGCTGAAAAAGGGCAACAAACTGTTGCTTATAACCCTTTCCGAACCCTATTGGCACAAGGAAGCTACAATCGAGACGTATTTGCCCTTTATTCGCGCCGTGGAGGACTTTGGTTGCACGGTTGATTATCTTATCAACCCCAAGCACAAAGCCATCAAAAGCGTTATGGATGGCTACGATGCCATTCTTGTGCTGTGCGACATGAGTTCACAAAACTACAACGGCGGCACTATGCGCGTAAGTTGGTACAACATCATGGCGTTTTGGCGCGGCTACATTTTGGAACATCCCAAAATGGTGTTTGCGTCGCTGGGCGACCCCTACAAACTGTTCGATTTCCCCTATCTGAAGGAATATATCAATGCGTATTCTTTCGTTGAACAATCGCAAATTGCACTTGCCAAGGTGCTGACTGGGCAAATTGTTGCACAAGGCAAAAACCCCGTTGCGTTCGAGGGCTTTTTCCAACGGGAAATTTAGAAAACGAGTTGGTTTTCGAAGAAAAGCGGTCCAAACGGTGTGATTGTTTTCAAAAAGCACAACAAAAGCAAATATGTTGTCGAAAACAATCAAAATAAGTTTGTTATTTCAAATAATTTTTGCTAAAATAAAACCAAGTTGACGAAGGAAAACGGCACGGACCGTTTTGTGTGAACTGGGGCAAAAATAATTTGTCGTTTTTTGCAATTTTGGTTAAAAAACGTTTGTGCAAAGGACAATTTCAAGCAAAGTTGTTTGGCTGTGCACAAAAACAAGTCAACAAAAAAATATTTTGTCAAAGGAAGGAGTTTTTATGGATTTGACAGGAAAAAAAGTCGTCGTTTTGGGCGACAGCATCACCGAAGGCGCAGCGGCAAGCTGTGAAGAAAACGTTTATCATCAACGCCTCAAAAAAATGCTTAATTTGGGCGAACTTGTTGCCTACGGAATAGGCGGCACACGCATTGCACGCCAAATAACGCCAAGCAAGGAACCTCGTTTCGATTTGGATTTCAACTTGCGTGCCGACGAAATGGATATCGATGCCGATTTGGCAATCGTGTTCGGCGGAACAAACGATTTCGGACACGGCGATGCACCCCTTGGCAATTTCGGCGACGACACCGTGTACACTTTCTACGGTGCGTGCAAATGTCTTTTTGAAAAACTTGTAAAAACCTACAACGGCAACGTTGTCGTCATCACTCCGTTGCATCGTTTCGGCGAAGACAACCCGTTTGGCGAAGATTCAAACAAGGTTGCGCCCGGACCGCTGTTGAAAGACTACGTTCACGCCATTTTGGAAACGGCAAAATCCATGAATTTGAACGTTTTCAACCTGTGGGACGACTACGACTTGAATCCCAACTTGGGCGACAACGCAAAGTACTTCATTTGCGACGGATTGCATCCCAACGACGAAGGACACAAACTTATTGCCCAAAAACTTGCGGCGTACTTGAAATCGCTGTAAAAAAGTGAAAAAGGAGAAAATAACCGTGGCATACGAATATATTGAAAAATTCAAAAAACTCGGATTCGGAATGTTCAACCATTTTGGTTTGTACAGCATTTGGGGAAGGGGAGAATGGTACATATCCACCCAATTGGATAAACAACAACAATACAACAAATTGACGGAAAAGTTCGATGTCAAAAAGGATTGGGCAAAACAACTTGTTAAAACGGCAAAAAGTGCCGGTTGCAAGTATATCACGCTGACGACCCGCCATCACGACGGATTTTCGCTTTACGACGTGCGTGGGCTTAACACTTTTGATGCACCCCATTCCAAGTGCGGAAGGGATTTGATTGCGGAATTTGTGGAAGAATGCGCCAAGGAAGATATCGTTCCGTTTTTCTACCACACTTTGTTGGATTGGTACAATCCCGACTACGAAAACAATTTCCCTGCCTACATCGACTACTTGGTGGCAAGCATCGAAATTCTTTGCAAAAACTACGGAAAAATTGGTGGTTTTTGGTTTGACGGAATGTGGGACAAGCCGGATGCAGATTGGCAAGAAGACAGAATCTACGGTACAATCAGAAAATATCAACCCGAAGCAATGATAATCAACAACACCGGTTTGGATGCGCTTGGTAAAACGGGACACATCGAAATTGACAGCGTAACTTTCGAGCGTGGAAAACCCACTTTTGTGGATTGTTCTCAAAAGCCGATAGCAGGGGAAATGTGCGAAGCCATCACCGACCACTGGGCCTACGTGAAGGAAGACCTTTCGCAAAAATCCGTGTTCCAACTTGTGGAAACGCTTATCGATTGCAGAAAATACGGTTGCAATTTGCTTTTGAACACAGGTTTGAAACCCGATGGAACTATCGTCACGGGCGAAAAATGTATTTTGCAAGGCATCGGAAAGTGGTTGAAAGTGAACAACGGCTTCGTGTACAATGCCGTTCCTGCCGATATCCAAGCGGAAAACGCCGATATTTTGCGTGACGGCGACACCTACTACGCATTTATTCGCAAAGTGCCAATGGAACTTAACTGCAACGTTACCCGTGCGGAAAACCGCCGTCGTGTCGTTTTGAAAACGGATAAGAAAATTTCCGATATCACTTGGTTGGATAACGGCGAAAAAGTGGAGCTTGTTTCCGACCAATCGTTTGATACCAAGGCATTTTCTTATGGTGTGAGTTACGGCGCAAGAGTTGCCAAATTCAAACTTAACTAATCACAAAAAATCGCAAGGTTGGTGAATTTATGTCGGTGATCGAACTGAAAGACGTAAGTGTGATATACGAAAACAAAAAGAACAACGTCACGGCGCTGAATCAATTCAGTGCAGTGTTCAAGGAGGGAATAAACGTCATCGCAGGACCGTCCGGTTGCGGAAAAACAACCCTTCTGCGAGCCATTGCCGGGCTAACCTACTGCGACGACGGCTACGTTTTGCTGGACGGCTACGATATCACCGATATGCCGATAAAAGACAGAAATTTTTCATACGTATCGCAAGAATACGTACTTTATCCTCAATACACCGTCTTCGATAACATTGCTTTTCCTCTTCGCCAAATGGGCGCAAGTAGGGACGAAATTGTTCGCCGCGTGAAAGAAGTTGCCGAATTTGCCGGCATTTCCGCGTGCCTAACACGCAAGCCACGGCACGTTTCCGGTGGTCAGCAACAGCGAGTTGCCATTGCTCGCGCATTGGTGAAACAACCCACGGTTTGCCTTTTGGACGAACCTTTTTCAAATTCCGACGAGCAAACCAGGACACGAACTTCCGAGTGGCTGAAAAGCACGTTTCACATGGTAGGATGTACGGCAATCTACGTCACGCACGACACAAAAGAAGCACTTGCTTTGGCCGATACTTTGTATGTGATGAACGACGGTCAATTGGAAATTTGCGGCACTCCCAAAGAAGTGTTTGAAAGTTCCAACCCCGTGGTAAGATCGTTGTTTGACGGAGGCGCACAAAACTTATGACGGAATTGTATTCAAAAGAACAGTTGGCCTCTTTTCGGGCGGCAATCAAGCGGTTTGCCGTTGTTGCGATAGCGGTTGTGGTTTCGTGCCTTGCCGTTTGCACGGCAATTTGCTTTTTTGTGGACAGAACCAACGCATCGTGGCTTAAAGTTATCAACGTTGCTATTTCCGCCGTGGGCGGTTGCGTGGCATTGTATTTGTTGTTCAACGGTATTTTGCCGTTAGTTGCACGCAAAAACTTTGTGGAGCCGTTGCTTTTTTCCGAACACAAAACCCTTGTGGGCGTAGTAGAAAGCGTTGGAAAGGAATTTACAATTTCCAAAAATATCCGTGCAAAGGAATTGACGGTTAAAACACAAGACGGTTGTTCCCTGTTGTTGTATTGGGATACGGCAATGCCTTTCCCCGATTTGGAAGGCAAACAAGTTGCGTTCCGCACCGTGCGCAATTGCATTGTGGCCTACGAGGTGTCGGAATGAAGAAATTTTTTGAAAAAATTGGCAAAAACGTGTGGGGGTACGTTGCGTGGATTGCCGTCGTTTGCGTTTTGTGGACAATTGTTTTCGGCATTATCACCCGTGTTCGCGAAGAAGAGAAAATCGTCGTTTTCATCGGAACCCGATCGCAGACGTTCGATAACTACACCGAACTGAAAGAAGCTTGCCCGGACTACGTTTTGGAACTGGAACTTAACGTTCATTCCGTTGCGGAAAGGAATTTTTCGCAGTCGCTGAGCGTTTTCGGCATTGGGGAATCGGATGTTTTGATTCTTTCGGAAAAGTATTTGCAAAACGAATCTTCGGCAGTTTGGTATGCGGAAATTCCTGCCGAACTGCGTGAACTTTTGCCCAATTTGGGCATATTTACGTCCAATGGCACAGTTTGCGGACTGAAAATTCACGATAAAGATACCCACGAAAGCGTTGTGTCGTGTTTGGATTTCGGCACAGGCGACACGGAGGAAAACTATTATCTTGTGTTTAACAAAACTTCGTTGCATCTTGGGGAATATTCTTTGGAAAAAACCGAACGCAACGGCGCAATAGTTGTTGCAAGGAGGTTGCTGTCACTGTGAAAAAACTGAAGTGTGCAAAAAAAGATTTCACCGAAGCCGACCTTCCGGCAACACGCAAACAAATGTTTTTCGATTGTTACAAGGAACAATTTTTCCTTATTTTCAAAATAGGGCTGGTGTGCTTGTTGATGTTTGTCCCCATAATCGTGGTGTGGCTTATGCGTGACGCATACCTGACCAACGCCCTAAATTCGCTTGAAGAGCAAACTCCGGAGAATATAGCGGCAATTTATTTATCGGCAAACCAAGTGTTCGGACTGTTCGAATTTTTGGCATTCACGTTGTTTTTTGCATTGTTTTCCGGTGTGGCGCAGATTGTGCGTCAACTTTGTTGGGGCGAGCCGGTTTTCTTTCGTGACGATTTCAAAAAGGGCGTGAAAGAAAATATCGGCAGTTTTGCCATTGTCAGCGCCGTCGTTTTTGCGTTTAGGTACATTGTCAACTTGCTGATGACATCAGATTTCTACTACGTGTTGATTGGCATGGTGTTGCTAGTTTTCGCCCCGATAGGCATTTGGGTGTTATTGCAAAAACTTTACTACCGTTTGCGGTGGACGCAAATTATCAAAAACGCCGTGCTGTATTTTATCAACACTTTCCCTGTGACGTTGCTACTATTGGTTTGCACGGTACTTCCGCTGTGGCTTGTAACGTCGTTGGTGCAGTTGATGGTGGCAAAATACCTTGTGGTGCTGTTGCTGATTGTGTTTGGCGCGGTTCCCATGACGATGTGTTGGGTGCTTTACGCTTGTCACACGTTTGACGTTTGGCTTAACAAAAAAAGCCACACGGAGATATATCGCAAGGGGTTGCGTCCTGCCGAAATTGACGCAAAACCGCAAGACGAAAATTAACTAAACAAATTATTGTTGCAAGTAAGGATATCGCAATATGAAAATTTTGCTATTTGGTGATTCCATCACGGATATGAGCAGAAACCGTGATTGCCCCGTTGGGGATTGCTGGTCCTACGGCATCGGTTATCCGTCCGTTATTGCTTCGAAACTATCGGAAAAGGATCCGCTGTCGTACCAAGTTATCAACAAGGGTATCAGTGGAGACAGAATCGTCGACTTGTATGCAAGAATCAAACTGGACGTTTGGAATTTGCAAC
>CAZADD010000014.1:9421-23728 GCA_964483825.1 uncultured Oscillospiraceae bacterium | reverse complement strand
GTCGCAAAATATGCATGTTTCTAATGGGCCCGATGGCAAATCGGGCTCATTTTTTTTGTTGTAGCAATAGTATTTGAGGTTTTTTTGTTGATAGAGGGCAAAAACAACAGTATTGACAGTTGTTAATATTTCAATGCTGTGGCAAAAATTTTTGCGGTGTTTCCCCGTCGCAGGAAAATTGCTGTGGGCTGAAAAGGTGTGAAAAACTTGGAATATTTCAATGTGTGTTATTGAGAACTGTTGCATTAAATTGGTTGTTGGAAAATATTGCGCCCATCACGACACGGATGTTTGCACGATGTACGCAATGATAGTAGTGTTTGTTTTTTGCTACTCAAAATTTTCACAGCTAAAAATCATTCTTGTGCTATCGTGCCGCTTATCTAGGTGACAAGAGCAGCAAAACCGTATTAAACCGTTTGTGCGCTAGGCTTGTTTGGGAAATATGGTGGTCTTTCTCCTGAAAAAAGCGTGCCCCTCAAAAATAGTGCAAAATAATTTGTTGCTGTTGTTCGAAGTTCCAAAGTGGACAAAAAATAGTGGTTTGTGCGCCTTTCAAAAGCCACGTTTGCCGCAAAATAACGTCGTTTTTGTGGCATTTGCAAAACACGGCGCGGCGCAATATCGGCGCACGGCGTTTTGCGTTTTTCAAACAGTTGCGTATTTGGCTGAAATGTTGTATAATTTCCGTGATTGGAACTGTACAATCTGTTGTTGTGCGGCGAGAAAATTTTTGCTTGAAGCGGACGGAGAAAATACTGTGAGATATCAACGTAAATCTGCAATTGCATATATTTTCAGGAATTTCTGGCAACTGGCACCTTTTGCCGTGGTGTCGGCAATTTTGCTTGGTTTGTTTTGCAACACTAACGCGGAAATTGGGCTTATTGCAGGTTGTATCGACGGAACAGTCAATTCCGATAACGTTCTCACGGCAGTGTTGAACTCCGTCAGCGTAATGCGTTTTGGCAAAGAATGGTGGGGCTTGTTGCTTGCACTTGTGGTGTTTGCAATGACGGAAAGCCTTTTGATAGAAAAGGTTTACAACCACATGCGCACGGGCGAAATGCTCACATTTCCCTTCGGTCGTTCTTTTTCCGTTATGCCCACGATGTTTTTGTTCGTCTTCATCATTGCCGCCATCAACGAAATTGCAAGGCTAATTGTGTGTGGTGTTGTTGCAATGGCCGGCGCATTGGGTGTGACGGCAGTGGTATCGATAGCGTTGTCGTTGGAATTTGTTGTGAAAGTGGTGATGCTTGCAGTAATCGGAACGCTGTTCTACGCATTTCCCATCACCTTTTTGGAAAACTACAAGTTCAATTTGGCACTGTCCTATTCAGTGCGTTTGGCCGGAAAGAACCGTGCCTTGATAACTTGTGTTGCAATCACCTATCCGCTTGTTCAAGTTGCACTTTCCGTTGTGTGCTACTTCGTTGCAAGCCGTGCGCTTTTGGTGATGCTGTTCTCGCTGTTCTATCTTGCAAGCATTTTGCTTGTTCCGTGCATTGCATTCACGCTGTACTACGATAACGTTGGCGGTGAACGCAAGGATATCGGACGGGTAATTTTCTAGCAAACGCCCGTTTTAGTGGCTCTAACACCAAGTTCTCTCATGTTGTTGTGCCGTTTGGTTGGGCACAAAAACAAAACAAAGTAAGGAAAAACAATTATGTTCAAAAAAGCATTGATGTTATCTGCATACAATTGGAAAGTGATGCTCAAAGCGCTGATTTGTCAGTTGCTTATTTTGGCGTTGATGTCCGCTTTGTGTTTTGTGATGTTCGGCGGCTTGGTGGAAGACTGTTTGGCAATTTTTTCCGACATTAATTTCGGTGAATTTTTGTCGGAAACTATCAAATCCGTTGTCAATGCGGAATTCGACGTGAACGAATTTTCCGCCCAACTTTCCACTGTTATCGATCAAACCCGTGAAGCAATCGAATCCATCCCCAACATGTGGAACAGGGTGGAAGTATCCTACATTGCGTGCTTTTTCATGTTTTTGGTGTACCGCATGTTGGTTTCTGTATCCGACCTCACGGTGGGATGCCAAATTCAAGAATTCATGACATCTAATGCCACACGCCCGTTTTTGTGGTATTTCGTCAAGAAATTCGGGGCCAGCATGAAGTTTGTTTGCTTGCAAATGTTGTTGGCATTGCCGCTGGATTTCTTCATAATTTTGGTTGGCATCGGCATTTGCGTGTCGTTGACGGTTTTCATGGGCTGGTGGTCGGTCGTTCCTGCGATAGCGGTGCTGCTGGTGTTGTATTCCGCGCGTCACACCTACTTTGCCTTTTGGTTGCCCACCGTCACCACGGAAGATTTGGGCGTTGCCAAAAGCCTTACAAAAAGCGTAAGCCGCATTCCTTATCGTTTTTGGAACGTGTTTTGGAAAACGTTGGTGCTTATTTGCATTATGGGCGTTTGCATAACGGTTTCCTTGCTGTTTGTGGAAAACAGCGTGCTGAAATTCGTGCTGTGCACGGTGCCCAATTTGGTGCTGTTTTTCATCATGAAATGCGTCAATTTCACCGAATATTTTGCGGCAAACAACCATCCGTTCTTCTGCAAGAAGGTGTACGTGGAAGGAACGGTAGGCTTCAACAAAAAAGCTGCACGCAAGGCGCGTGCGGAGGCAAAAAACGCACGTTAACCGTTTGCATGCGTGTTTTAACGGCAAAACTATTGTAGTGTTCCAAAGATAATTGAAATTTCGTTTGCAAGAGGTGCTTGCAAACTTTGCAAAAGCATTTTGCTTTTGTTGCAAACACGGTTAATCCGTCAACGCGACGTTTTGTCGCTTCAAGTCCACGCAAATGACAATCGTATCGATTGTTTTTTTGCGTTGCAAAGAGGTAGTATATGAAAAATAACAAAAATAACCGTCCCACCGACGTACTTAACACGTCGGCACCGAAAAATTTGTCGTTGCACGACAACAACGGTGGCACAAGGGACGCAAAAACTAAATCGCAGGCGGCACAGCAAAAATCCGCAAATAAAGCGGCGTCTGCGTCACAAAAAAACACTAATAAAAATGCACGACCGCAAAAGGGTGCTCCAAACAAAAACGTCGGCGTTCGTTCGGAGGCTGCCGACGACCGCAACAGTTTGTTGAAGTACGCTCCGTTAAAAAGCAAACTTAAAGTAATGTTTTTGGGCGGTGTTGGCGAAATTGGCAAAAACATGACCGTTTTCGAGTACGGTGACAGCATTGTCGTTATCGATGCCGGCATGTCCTTCCCCGGTTCCGATATGCCGGGCGTAGACGTGGTTATTCCCGATTTCACCTATTTGGTGGAAAACCGTCAAAAATTGAAGGGAATTTTGTTAACTCACGGTCACGAAGATCACATCGGCGCCATTCCCTACTTGGTGGAAAAACTTGGCGGAAAAGTTGATATCTACGGCACAAAACTCACTTTGGCATTGGTGGAAAACAAACTTGTGGAACACAATTCGCTAAACAAAGTTAATTTTGTTTCCGTTTCCGATAAAAGTGTGGTGTCGCTGGGCGATTTCACGGCGGAATTTATTCACGTTTCGCACTCCGTTGCCGGTAGCATGGCAATATGCTTGCGCACACCTGTGGGCGTTGTGTTGCACACGGGCGATTTCAAAATAGACTACACGCCGCTGGGCAACGAAATAATGAACCTTAACCGCATTGCGGAAGTGGGCAAACAAGGCGTTTTGCTGCTGATGAGCGAATCTACCAACGTGGAAAAACCCGGTTACACAATGAGCGAATCGGTTGTGGAAGACACAATGAACAAGGTGTTTCACGATGCCAAGGGACGCAGAATTATCGTTGCAACATTCGCTTCCAACGTGGATAGAATCGGAATGATAATTGAATTGGCAAGGTTGTATAAGCGCAAAATTGCAGTTTCCGGCCGCAGCATGGTGAAGTATATCGAAACGGCTTGCCGTGTTGGTCAAATGTCGGTAGATAACGATATGTTCGTGGATATAGACAAGGTTGGCAACATCGACGACGGCAAATTGGTGATTCTTTCCACCGGTAGCCAAGGCGAGCCCATGTCGGCGCTGACGCGTATGGCTAGCGGCGAATTCAACAAGTTGCAAATTGGCACAAACGACACGATTGTAATTTCCGCAAACCCCATTCCTGGTAACGAGCGCGATATCTACAACGTAATCAACAAGCTGTACCGTTTGGGGGCTGTCGTGGTGTATTCGGCACTGTCGGCGGTGCACGTTTCCGGGCACGCATGTCAAGAAGAACTTAAACTGGTCTACACGCTGGTTAAACCCAAGTATTTCATTCCAATTCACGGCGAATACCGCCACTTGAAGCAACACGCCATGTTGGTGGAAAAGTTGGGACATAAGGCTTCCAACGTGATTATTCCCGATATCGGCGACTGTGTGGAATTGGATAAATCCACCTTCAAGGTTATGGGCACCGTGGTAAGCGGCAACGTGATGGTGGACGGCCTGGGTGTCGGCGACGTGGGCAACATCGTTTTGAAGGACAGACTTTCTCTTGCCGAAGAAGGAATTTTGGTTTGTTCGGTAGGAATTGACGTTAAGCACTCAAAAGTCGTTTCGCAAGTGGAAGTTGCAAGCCGTGGCTGTTTTTTTGCGGGCGATAGCACTGTGGATAATCCGTTAGATGAACTTAAAGGGCTGCTTACGCAAGAAATTAACGCAACACTCAAAAACGGTTACGGAATTTCCGCCGTGAAAACTGCAATTCAACGCACGGCAAAACACTTTTTCCGTATGAAGTTGAAGCGCAACCCCGTCGTTTTGCCGTTGGTTTTGGAGCTGTAAGGTAAACCGCACAATATTGTGCGAAAATGGTGGTTGTTGTTGGCAAGTTTTGAATTGTGCAGCAAATAACTGTAAAATAACGTTACGAACGGTTTTTATCGAAAAACCGTTTCGTTTTGCATTTATCACAAAGGAAAGGTTGAATGTCGAGCGTCGATTTGGAACAACTTAAAAAATTTGCCCGAGAGCGGTACATACCCGTCATGTTGGATGACACAAAGCAGTTGCTGTTTGACGTGGTGCAACAATGCCAACCCAAACGCATTTTGGAAATTGGCACGGCAATAGGCTACAGCGGAATTGTGATGCTAACTGCATCGCCGCAAGCCACGTTGAACACAATTGAAATGGACGAAAAATCGGCGGCACTGGCAAAACAAAACTTTGCGCAAGCGGAAGTGGAACAGCGAGTGAACGTGTTTGTTGGTGATGCAAGGGAGATTGTTCCGTTGCTTTCCGGACAGTACGATTTTGTGTTTATGGACGGCCCCAAGGGGCAGTACGAAAAGTTCTTGCCCTACGTCACCGAAGTGCTGCAAGTGGGCGGAACTTTGGTGTGCGATAACGTTTTGTACAAGGGCTTGGTGGAGCACGTTCCGGAAGACAAGCGTCACAAACACATCACGGTGGCCCGCAACATGAATGCTTTTTTGCACGACATAACCAACAATCCGCATTATCAAACGGTTTTGCACAGAATTGGTGACGGCGTAACCGTTTCCGTCAAAATTAAGTAATTTTTGCTTGATTGTGGCGAAAAATAACCAAATATAAACTACTACGACAGACATAATATCATAACAAAGTACCAAAAATGATAAAAAATATTCGAAAAATTGAAAAAGTAGAATTGTTGGCACCGGCCGGCAATATGGAAAAACTCAAAACGGCATTTCATTTCGGAGCCGACGCAGTGTACCTTTCCGGCAAAAAATTCGGGCTTCGTGCCTATGCGGATAACTTTACCGACGAAGAAATTGCCGTTGCGGTGCAGTGTGCGCATAGTCTTGGAAAGAAAGTTTATGTCACTTTGAACGTGTTTCCAAAGGATAGCGACTTCGCCGACCTTCCCCAATATCTTGCCGTCTTGGAAAAAGCCAACGTCGATGCCGTTTTGGTTAGCGACGTGGGCATGTTCGATTTCGTTCAAACTCACAGCAAATTGAATATTCACGTTTCCACGCAGGCAAACACTTTGAATTCCAATGCCGTCAAGTTTTGGCATAAGCAGGGTGCTCAAAGGGTGGTGCTTGCCCGTGAACTTTCGCTTGCGGAAATTTCCGCCATTCACGCCGCTTGCCCTAACGTTCAACTGGAAGTTTTTGTGCACGGCGCAATGTGCATCAGTTATTCGGGACGTTGCCTCATGTCCAACTACCTTGTCAACCGAGATAGCAACCGTGGCGAGTGCGTGCAAGCGTGCCGCTGGAAGTGGGAAGTGAAGGAAGTTTCTCGCAACGACGGTTTGCCGGTGGAAGAAGACGAGCGTGGCACTTATATTTTCAATTCCAAGGATATGAACACGTTGGCGCATTTGCCGCAAATTTTGCAATCCGGCGTGGTCAGTTTGAAAATCGAAGGGCGCATGAAATCGGCATTCTACGTTGCAACGGTGGTTTCGGCCTACCGACGTGCTTTGGATGCAATTCAAAACTGCACTTTCACGGAAGAATTGTGCCAAACTTTGTGTGCCGAACTTAACAAGGCCTCTCACCGAGAGTACACAACCGGTTTCTATTTCGACGAAAACGAAAGTCGCCAGTACTACAACGATAGCCGTGCCGTGGAAGAGTACAAATTTATTGCCGTGGTCAAGGGGTGGAATAACGGCGAACTGGTAGTGGAACAGCGAAACAAATTCGTCGTCGGTGACGTTTTGGAAGTGTTATCGGCAACGGAACACAGCGGCGCAACTTTTGCCGTTTCGGATATTTGCGACGAAGAGGGCAATACAGTGCAAGTTGCAAACCGTGTTCAACAAGTTTTGCGCATTCCTTGCCCCTACAACCTTGCCGAAGGGGATATTTTGCGCCGCAAAAACTAAAAATATTTTTGAATATTGAAAACTTGTCGTTATGAGAGTTTCATTGAAACAGGCTTGCAGAAAAGTGTTTTTCCGCAAGCCCCATTTTTTTTTGAATTTATACAACACTATACGAAGTAAACATTTTGTCTTGCGGAAAAATATTTGCAAAATTAGCGTTTTGTACTTCTAGTATGAAAAACGGCGGCGTTCGCACACCTTGCAAGCAAAGCGAAAGCTTCTTGTATTATCTGCTTATTGCAACTCGCTTTAGAATAAACAAATTGCCACCCAACCATTAAAAAGTTGCTCAAGTTGTCAAGTTTGGCGTTGACGGTGCGGCATTTAGATGTTTTGTAAATTATTTTGGCATAATCAAGTTTTCACTAACGCAATTTGTTTGCTGCTTTTTGAACTTTTTTACTTTTTTTAACATTTTAGGCATTTTTTTGCATTTTTTGTGTTGTGTTTTTTGTATTTTTTTTTGCGTTGTTATCAAGCCTTTTTGCAATTATTTTGATTAAATAAAGCATCGCAAAGTCTTTAACAATTTTTCATTTTGCTCTTGTGTAGTGCGGCGTTTACTTGTTTTTTGTTTGTTTTGAACGTCTTTTCGGCGCATTCCACGGCCCCCAATGCAAAACAATCCACACTTTGGGCGGTGTGCGTCACGGTTATGCTTTCTCCTGTGCCGCCAAAAACAATTTCGTGTTTGCCGACAATGTCACCTTGACGCAAACTGTGCACTTCAACTATTCGTGTGCCGTTTTGGGAAATTACTGCCGACAGCCTTTTCGCCGTTCCGGACGGCGCATCCAATTTGCCCTTTCGGTGTGTTTCCAGCAGTGCACAATCCCAATTCAAAGCGGCGCAAATTTTGCAAAGTTGTTCCATTGCAGACATTCCTTTGCTAAAATTGGCCCGTTCAACAACCGTCACGTAACTTTTCAATGCGTCCAATTCTCGTTGATGTTCGTCCGTGCGCCCGGTCACGCCGCTAACAAGCAAACAGCGGTGCGTTTTGCAAAATTCGCACACCTGATGCGTAGCCTCGGCGGTGGAAAAATCTATCGTGGCATCCACGTTTTTAACATTGGGCTCACAGTCTTTTTCCACTTCAATCACTTCGTGCCCACGCTGTTCTGCAATGGCGCACACACGGGAGCCCACTCGGCCTTTCGCTCCAAACACGGCAATTTTCATTTCGCATTCTCCAACGGATATTTTTCAAAAAATTTGTCGATATTGTTTCTCGTTTCTGCGCACGCTTTGGTTAGCGGCAAACGCACGTCGAAAGTTTCAAAAATGCCCGCCTTCCACAGTGCATATTTGATGGGTATTGGGTTGATTTCGCAAAAGGCCAGCCTCGAAATTTCACGGAAAATTTCCCGTTGTCCGTCGTTTGCGGTTTGCAACAAAATTTGTTTGGTTAGGTGTGGAAACAGGTTGGAAACGACGGATACCAAGCCGCTTGCCACGCCGCAACTAATGTATTTTTCCGTTTTTTCGTCGTCACCGCACAAAACGGTGGTGTGTTTGGCCACGGTTTTTGCGTATTCTAGGTTACCGCCGGCATCTTTCAAACACACGCCGCGTGCCGAAAGTTGAAAAACGGCCTCTTCCCACAGCGTGTAGCCGCATCTCGACGGCGCATTGTACAGCATCACCGGCAATCCGATGTCCGCAATTCGCAAAATGTGTTCAACGTACCCTTGCTGGGTGCACTTGAAAAACGAAGGCGGAGTAACAAGTACACCGTCCGCACCGCAATTTTTTGCGCTTTTTGTCGCTAAAACTGCACTTTCCGTTGCGCCGCCCACACCCGTCCACACAGGAAGTCCAACGCTTTTTGTCTTTTCAAGTAAAATTTGCTTTTCTTTTTCCAAAAGCATTCCGCTTTCGCCCGTCGTTCCGCAGCAAAGTAGTGCGTCGGCAACGCCAATTTGCCGTTGCAGCAGTTTTTCGTAACTGCCAAAATCTATTTTTCCGTTTTTGAAAGGTGTTGCCAATGCCGTTATCAACTTCAAATCCAATCTCCGTTGTTTTTCAAGGATATTTCCAAAATTTTGTACGCATTGTACGCCGCACCCGTCAGTAAATTGTCCGCCACGGTAAAAAAGTTCAAAGTGTCTTCTTCGTCGATAAAAATTCTGCCCACTCCCACAAAGTGCGTATTTCGCAAAACTTGCGGCGTAGGGTACACGTTGTGGGGCGTATCGTCGAAAAGCAATACGTTTGGCGTGCGTTTGAAGGCTTCTCGCACTGCCGTTATGGAAGGTGGGCTATCAAATTTAACTTGAACCAGCGCACAATGCCCAACGCTTATTGGCACCCGTGTGCAAAATGCCGATATCGGACAATTCAGTTGCAAAATTTTTGGCAGTTCGCTCACAATTTTCCGTTCTTCCGTCGTTGTGCCGTCGGGTAACGCTTCACCGATTTTTGGCAAAACATTATCAAAAATGGGATGCGGAAAACTTTTCAACTTGCCGTAACTGCGGCGTTCGGTAAGATCCAGCAGTCCTTCACGCCCGGCACCGCTTGCCGATTGCATTGTCACTGCGTTTACGTGCCGCGGGCCAAACTCCGTCAATGCCGAAAGCGTAATTGCAATTTGAATTGTAGTGCAGTTCGGGTTGGCAATCGCTTTGGAACAGCCCACTGTTTGTCCGTTAACTTGCGGAACGACCAACGGAACGCCCTTTGTTAGGCGAAAAGCGGCGCTGTTATCTATGCAAACAATGCCCTTTTGCGCAAATTGAGGCAAGTATTGTTGCGAAACTTTGTCATCCGTCATAAAAGTTGCGTAGTCGCAGTTGCTTGCGGCTTCGATGGGTTGAACGGTCCAGCTTTTGCCGCCAACTTCAATTTTGTTTCCCACGCTGTTGTTTCCGCACAAAACAATGGTGTGTTGCGGCAATTTGTCCGCCAAAATTTGCACAAGCTTGTTGCCCACCAAGCCGCTGGCACCTATCACGGCAATTTTTGCCATCTTTTTCTCCGTATTCTAGGTTATTTGCTAATTATGCAAAAAATTACCTTTGCCCGTCGCAGATTGTGGAACTTCGAACGACTTTGCCTGACTGAAAAATTTGCAGCGACGCACTTTGCGCAATACTTTTGTGTGTAACTGGCGAATTTTTTGTGAACCGTCAAAACTTTTTCGAAAAAAAACAGCCAAATTTCCTGCACTTAGCTAACTTACAATTGGATTTTTACCGGTATTTTTTACTTACCAAACAAAAAAGCAAATTAAACTGACTTTTTGGAAACAACACGCCAAGTTAACGCCCCTGCCCCCAAAACAATCAATTCTATTTTTATCAGCATTTTTCACACAGAATTCCAAGATGACCAAGCAATTTAATTTTGACGCAAACGTTTCTCGTACCTGGCCCTCAAAACACAAATATCATGTTAATTTAATTTTTACAATAATGTTTTTCGCTTACTCCCCCCCCAAAAAAAAATATTATTTTAGCCAAAACATTTTCGCTGCTAAACTCTCAAAAACAAGCAAGTTTACTTTGCGCTCACCCATTTACTATATCTAAAAAACATACAATTATTTTTTTTGCTAAAACATTTTTGACTCAAAACAAATAAGCGTGGTGCGTGGCGATTTTTTTCCTTAAAAATTTTGTATGTGAATTTTTTTTCTTTTAACTTTCTAAAAAAAACAAAACCAACCGTTTGAAACAATCCGCCGATCTCACTCTCAACAACACGCTTTTCGCATCGAAACTAAAAATTGAGAATGTTTTGTTCTGGCAATAATGTTTTTCGCCCTCCCCCACAAAAAAACAGAGATATTATTTTACTAAAACATTTTCGCTGTTAAACTCTCAAAAACAAGCAAGTTTAGTTTGCGCCCACCCATTTTCCATATCTAAAAAACACGCCATTTTGATTCTTTTGCTAAAACATTTTTGTCGAAAAACTCTCAAAAGTAAATCCCCAATATCCGTTCAATTTTCACAATATAGTCGGTCTTATTTTGCTATCGTCGTCTTGGCCTGGTCGCGCCGCAAATTCGCATCGGCAACGTCGTTTTATCAAAACTATCAAGTTATTGTTCGTTGCTGTTGCAATTTTGTCAAAAAAACCTATATTAAAAATAAATATACTGGTAAATATGGCCAATATAATTGAATTATTTCTAAAAATTTGTTACAATATAAAAAGCTGTAGTTATGTACTTATCGTGCATTAACGCAGCGGTGCAACGGATGATGTCGTCGTTTTCGCCAAAGCGGTGATTGCGACAACGCATGAAATTTGCAAATTCTTTGCGCAATCTGGCATCTGTTACACACAATCAAGTTATGCAAATAGGGGCAGTTGCCTCGAAGGAAGTTTTATGGATTACAGCAAAATAAGGCTCAATAACGAACGCAATTCTCACGTAGTCAAACGTCGCAACCGTTTGGGCGCATGGGGATTTTTCAAAGTTTTGTACCGTGATAACCTTTGGCGCCTTTTCGGGTTCAGCATTCTGATGCTGATTTTGATGCTCCCCGTTTATGCAGTCAGCTATATCGGTCAAGCGGCACTCAGCAAGGTATACCAATCGTTGCCCATGCAAAACATATTTGGTTTTTCAACGGGCACGTGGTGGAACGTCAACGACTACTATCAACAACTGGTGTTCGATTCCAACGTCACCTACGGTTTGATGATGGTGGGTGCGTCCATGATACTGTTCCTTGTGTTCAGTGGCGGTTTTGCCGTTATTCGTGACGCATTTTGGACAGGCAAACTTTCCACCGTCGGCGTGTTCAGAAGTATGGGCAAGGGCATTGCCGCAAACACCGGTTACGCTTTTGTTTCCACCGGCATAATTGCATTTTCCGTGTTCGGAATTTACACGTTCTACGCTTGGTTGTCGCAAAAAATATTGTGGTTGGCCATTGTGCTTACAATCCTTTTGTGCATTGTGGCATTGTTCTTGGCGTGCTATTTGATGATTTTGTGCTCCGTCACAGTCACCTACAAGCAATCCGTGTACGAAAACTTGGATGACGCTTGGCGTTTGCTTTGGATGAACGTGCTTCCCAACATATTGCATTTGTTGATTGCCATCATTCCATTGGCGCTCATGTTGGTTATTCCTTCAACGTCCATGTTCTACACGCTGTTGCTGGTGCTGATTTTCATGTTCGGCGGAATGTATTTCCCACTTGTGTGGCATTCATTCATGATGAAAACTTTTGCACTTTTCCACCCTGTGGAAGTGAGGAAGAAAAAGGACGTTATGCGTGAATTGCGTGCCAAGGAAGAGGCCGAACGCGCCGCGAAAGCTGAGGCTGCCGCTCGCAGAGAGGCTCGCAAGCACAAACATTCTCACAAGGACAACGCTGCAAGACCCGAAGTTGTTGTCGAACAACCCGTAGAAGAAGTTGCGGAAAAGTCGGCCGAAGAACAATCGTCGGATAACGTTGAATAACAACTACTAGTGCTTGCACCAACAGCAAACGGCAAGTTGGTTATTGTTGTGAGCGTGAGAACGATGCCAAACTTGTTTTGTGCTGTTTGGCACAATGCAATGCTTTTGAAAGTAAAAATAGAAAAAATATGAAAAACTATTCTGTATTGGCAAAATATTACGATAGGTTTTCTCACAACGATTGCGACTACGAAAGTTGGTCGCAATATTTGTCTGAAATTGCCATTCGAAACGGCGTAAAAAGCGTTGTCGACGTTGCTTGCGGCACCGGCAAAATGACAAAACTGTTGGTGAAAAAAGGGTTTTCCGTCATTGGCATGGATTCCAGTCCGCAAATGTTGCAACAGGCAACGGCTAACTGTCGCGGCGCAACTTTCGTGTTGCAAGATATGCGCAAACTGTCGCTCACACGCAAAACGGATATGATAACGGTGGTGAACGATGGCGTTAACTATCTAAAACCCGGTCAACTCGTCGATTTTTTCAAAGTCGTTGGGCAAAATTTGCGTGACGGCGGCGTGTTCGTGATGGATGTGTCTTCGCCGTACAAATTGAAAGACGTTTTGGACGGCAACGTTTTCTACTACGACTGTGACGAGGCAACTTTGCTTTGGACAAACAAGCTGTGCGGCGATAACGTGATGCTTTCTTTGACGCTGTTCGAACGGGATGGCGACCGTTACGTGCGCACAGACGAAACTCACATTCAATACGTGCACACTCGGCAACAAATTTGTGACGCATTGCAAGAAGCGGGGTTCCAAATTGAAGAAATTTCCGCCGACTACGGCAAGCAAATTGGCGAAGACAGTTTAAGAATAACCTACTACGCAAAAAAGAAGGTGTAAAAATGGCATCGGTTTTGGTAAAGGCAATAATTGAAAATTCATTGATAATTTCCGCCGTGGAAAGCAAGGATATTGTTAACAAAGCAATAAAATTGCACGGACTTTCCCCTGTGGCAGCGGCGGCATTGGGGCGTGCGCTTACTATGGCGGCACTGATGGGGGAAGAATTGAAAGATTCCAGCTACCACTTGACGGCAAAAATTGACGGTGGTGGACCGCTAGGCATGATCACCGTGTGTGCCGACGGCAAAAATCACGTCAAGGGCATGGTGGATAACCCCGTTGTGGAAACAGCTTTTCACGAAAACGGACATTTGGACGTTGGCTCGGCCGTGGGCAAAAACGGACAGTTGACCGTTGTGAAAGATATTGGTATGAAGCAACCTTACGTTGGCTCTTCGCAGCTTATCAGCGGCGAAATTGCCAACGACTTTGCCTACTACTACGCAACAAGTGAACAACAACCGTGCGGAGTAACTTT
This sequence comes from uncultured Oscillospiraceae bacterium, assembly GCA_964483825.1. GTDB lineage: Bacteria > Bacillota > Clostridia > Christensenellales > CAG-314 > Fimimonas. The sequence continues at coordinate 10,124 of CAZADD010000014.1, read as the reverse complement.
GGGCGTGGGCCTTCAAAAAGGCAAATGCAAATCGGCCGGCGGCGTGTTCGTTCAAGTCATGCCGGGGTGTGATCCTCAACTGCTTTCCGATGTGGAAACGGTGATGTACGCCATGGACGAAATGAGCTACCAATTCGAAAACAGTTCCGCCAAGGACGTTATCGAAAGATTTTTCGGTCGCTTCAATCCTGTGTATACCGTGGAAAAGGAAGTGTCCTACAAGTGCGATTGTTCAAAACGCAAGATTGACAAAATTGTGAAAGGTTTGGGCAAAGAGGAAGCAAACGCCATATTGCAAGAAGTTGGAAAAGTGGAAGTGTGCTGTCATTTTTGCGGCAAAAGATATGCCTACGGCGGTGACGCACTTGCGAAATTGTTCCAAAACAAGTAACAACCGCTTTTGTTCCGGTGTCGCCAATAATTGCACACGTATGCCGATTTTTGCGACAAAAACTATTGTTCGGGGTGCAAAATTTGCGGTGAACTAATTGAATAATTTCAAACAACACAAGACGGTAGCAGTGAATGTTGCCGTTTTTTTTGTGTTATTAACTTCCGCATTAAATTGACGGTACGCCAAGTGCATGTTCGACAAGTTAATTAAAAGGATTATAAACAACACAAAACGGAAGTAGTGCTCGTTGCCGTTTTTTTTGTGTTATTCACTGCTGCGTTAAATTTTCGAAACGCCAAGTATGTTTTC
>CAZADD010000014.1:7806-9321 GCA_964483825.1 uncultured Oscillospiraceae bacterium | reverse complement strand
TTTTTTTGTGTTATTCACTGCTGCGTTAAATTTTCGAAACGCCAAGTATGTTTTCGATAAGTTGATTGAAAAATCACGCGAAAAGTCGATAGTTAATTATAAAAGCTATGTTAAAGAACAAAATCACGCTCATATCAAAAATTTTGTATGGCGAAACAACCGTCAGAACAAATCTTTTCGTAATTCGTTTGTTTTACCTGCGCTAAATTAAAAAATCACGAACATTGCAAGTATAGTTGCACGATGTTGCTGTTATGTGTTATTTTTTTGCGCGAAAAATTTGTTGAAGCGTGATGCAGCAAATACGGGTCAATTGTGATAATTTAAAATTTCTTCGGAACCTCATTGTTGAAATAATTGCTTATCGACAATGATATTTTGCTTAATTTAGTTTATTATTGTCAAATTACTCTAATCAAACTTCAAGCGTTTTGCCGGTATTCCAACTCATCTTTTGTGTTCGCATCCTCTGAAATAGTGTAAAGCTTTGCTGTAAACTTGAGCCGTACTGTGTGTATGATTTGCTACAAACTTATTTGCACTAAAAATTGTTTTAGAAAAACAGCAAAACCGTTCAATTTGATTCAATAAGCTAAAAGAATAAAACGTCATGCATTGCCATACTTTGTAAGTATGAAAGTGCGTGACGTTTTTCTTGATTGTGCAACAGTCGTGGGCAGTTGCGTAGGGGTGGGATTTATCAGCGGAAAAGAGGCCAAAATGTATTTTGGCAACTACGGCAACGTTGCTGTTTTTGCACTTGTGTTTTTTGCGCTGTGCTTTTGGGTGCGACGGTTTTGCTCACGAAATGGCTGTTGCAACACCGTTCGACTGTTCCAAAGTTGTTTCGGAAAATTCCATTCGCTGTTTTCGGCACTGTTTTGCTGTTGTTGCATTATTTGTATGTCCACGCTACTTGCTGGTGCCGACAGTTGCTTGCAATCATTGCTGTATTCGGTAAATTTTCCGTGCTATTCTTTTGTCGCGGCGATAGTTGCGGCCTTCGTGTTAAAAAAGGGAATGCGAACGCTCAAAATTTTGAATGCCGTGTCTTTGACTCTCACATTTTGCTATTTATTGCTAGCTTTCGTGTTTTGGGGCGGTTGTCAAACGGAACGAACGACGGGGATGCCGGTTTTGTATGCACTGTTTTCCGTCACGACATCGTTGGGAGTTCTTGCGCCCCTTTCCAAACGCAGCGTGAAAAGAAATCTCGTTTTATCCGCCGTTTCCGCCGTTACGTTTGGTTTGTTGTTTGTTTTGGCAGTGTATCTAAGCGATTTTTCCTTGCAAATGCCTATCATCGGGCGCACGGACAGCAAATTTTTCAACATGTTGGCGGCGTCGGCCGTGCTTGTTAGCGTTGTGTGCGGAGTAACAGCCAATGCAATCCCTGTTTTCCAGTGCATTTCCGATGTCTTTCACGACGATGCTTTTTGCGCAGTAACGCTGTTTGCCACAACTTGGGCATTTTCGCTGTTCGGTTTCGATTTTGCATTGAAGTTTGGCTACGTT
>CAZADD010000014.1:0-7706 GCA_964483825.1 uncultured Oscillospiraceae bacterium | reverse complement strand
AACTTGGGCATTTTCGCTGTTCGGTTTCGATTTTGCATTGAAGTTTGGCTACGTTGCCGTTGCACTTTTCGGCGTGTCGGTTGTTGCGGCAACTTTTTGTACATCCAATCGTTGCCGTTGCCTCAAACTTCCATGCGGCAGCGCTAAAGTTGCGTGCAAGTAGCAATTGGCCATTTAGCCGTAGTTTTTCACAACAATTTTTTCCAGCACGGCTACAACTGCGTACATTATTCCGGCCAGCGCGCACAAAACGACGGTGCACGTCATCACCAAATCCAGTCGGAAAACCTGACTTCCGTAAACCAGCAAGTACCCCAGTCCCTCTTTGGATACTAAATATTCTCCCATTATGGATCCGATCCACGCCATTCCCACGTTAATTTTCAGCGTTGCCATCAGTGTGGGAACGTTGGAGGGCGCAACCAATTTGCAAAATATTTGCAAGCGGTTGGCACGCATGCTGCGAAGTAGCAGCACTTGGTCGCTATCCGTTTTCAAAAATCCGTTCAAAACGGTGATGGTGGTAATAACCACGGAAATCAGCACGGCCATGGTGATAATCGCCGCTTTACCCGTGCCCACCCAAATAATTATTATCGGGCCAAGGGCAATTTTGGGCAAACTGTTCAGTACAACCAAGTAGGGCTCGAAAACGTCTTTCAAGAAGTTGTTCCACCACAAAACTACGGCTATTGCGTACCCCAAAATTGTGCCTATTGCAAAGCCAACCAGCGTTTCCAGAGTGGAAATCCATGCGTGGCGCAACAAAGTTCCGTCGGTAATAAGTTGGCAAAATGTGTTCCAAACACGGGACGGACTGCTAGTTATAAAACCGTCTATCCATTCCGCTTGCACGGCAATTTCCCACATGGCAAGCAAAACGGCCAAAACGCCCACTTGCGCCACGTGAATAAGAATTTTGCGCCGCTTTTGTCGTTGCAAAAACAGCAAATGTTGTTGTGTGAAATTGCTCTTCCGTGCCATTTTGTGTCTCCGTCCGTCAAGTGCTTTGAGAAGTCAAGTATTTGTGCAAAATTTCAAATTGTTTGGAAAACGACGGGCTTTCTCGCCGTTTCAGCGGTGTTTCTATGTGTTGCAAGTGCGTTTCGTGCACGGCCAAAACCTTTGCGGGGCGTTTTGTAAGCACAAAAACGGTATCCGCCATGGAAATTGCTTCGGAAATGTCGTGCGTCACAAGTAGTGCGGTTTTGTTTTCCTTTTTGATGATAGAGTACACGTCGTCGCACACTGCAAGTCGTGTTTGAAAATCCAATGCGGAAAACGGCTCGTCAAGCAACAGCAGTTGCGGTCGTGTTGCAAGGGTGCGAATAAGTGCCGCGCGTTGTCGCATGCCGCCGGAAAGTTGTTGCGGATAGTGGTTGCGAAATTCCCACAAGCCGTATTTTTTCAAAAGTTCACGTGCAAAATTTTTGTTTTCTGCCGTTGCCGTGCCTTTAATTTCCAGCCCCAGAAGCACGTTCTTTTCTATCGTTCGCCACTCGAACAGTTGGTCTTTTTGCAACATGTAGCCCACCGAATCGGGCTTTTCAAATATTATTTGTCCGCTTGTTGGCTGTATCAATCCGCACACGAGCGATAATATCGTGGTTTTCCCGCACCCCGACGGCCCAATTATGGCCACAAATTGTCCTTCGTTAACTTCAAACGACAAATTTTCCAGCGCAACGGTTTGCTGTGTTTTGGTGTAGAAAACTTTGCTAACGTTTGAAAATTGCAAAATGGGCACAATAACCGCCTCCGATAGTTTTATCTGATTTTGTTCGCTTGTGTGTTATCAACAAGTGCGTCGTATTCCACGCGTGCGGATAATTCGCCTGCGTTTTCCATAACGTCCTGTATGCGCGAAAACGCAACTTTGTCCGTGACGGGCGTGGTGGTCCAAACGTCGTACTTTTTGTAGTTGACAAGGGCGGAAACTATCAAATCCAATTCCGTGCCGTCAAAGTAGGGCGCAATCACGGTGGCGCATTCTTCTGCAGAGTGCGTCAAAACGTAGTTTGTGCCACGCCACACTGCACGCAAAAATTTTTCAACTTTTTCGCCGTTGTTTTTCAAAAATTGTGTGGTAGCGGTGTAGCAAGTGTAGGGAATTTCTCCGCTGTCCATGCCTATTGCCGAAACGATAAAGCCCTTGCCTTCCTTCACCAGTTGGCTTGCTGCAGGTTCAAACAGCGGCACAAAATCGCCAGTTCCGCCCGTGAACGCCGGCCCCAATGCACCGAATTGTATGGAATAATCCATCGTTACGTCGTTGTTGGTTAGCCCTTTGCCGTTCAAAACGTATTGCAAAATCATTGCCGGCATGCCGCCTTTTCTGCCCATCAAAACGGTGGTGTTTTGGGTTTGAGAGTAATCGAAGTTTTCAATTTGATTGCGTGCAACAAGAAAACTGCCGTCCCGTTTGGTTAGTTGCCCGATAATTTTGGGGTAATCTTTTTTGCCTTGCAAGTACACGTAGATGTTGGCTTCACACCCCATAAGTCCGATGTCCGCTTCGTTTGTCAAAAGCGCCGTCATCACGTTATCGGCGCCGCTGCCGTTGGTTATTTCCACCGTCAATCCTTCGCTTTCGAAGTACCCCAAGGCCATTGCAACGTATTGCGGTGCGTAGAATATACTGTGTGTAACTTCGTTCAGTCGAATAACGTTGCTATCCGTTTTGCATCCGAAAAACAACGTGGCACACAAACATAACAGCAGTGCAAGTGCTATCGCACAAATTTTTTTCAAATTTTCACCTCTCGATTTTTGTTATATTGCATACTATTGTTTTGTGGCAAAAAAGGTGAAACAACCGCGCACCGTTTTTGAATTTTTGTTGCGTCAAAACTGTCATGTGCGCCTGAATTACAATTTTCATTTTTGGACGCAGTGGACAACCTTTTTGACACACGTACCAAGTTTTTGGCGACCAAACCACCTGTTATGGTTGTATTTTGTGTTACGCCCAAAACTGTTGTCGAACAAATTGTAAACGTATGATGGAAAGTTGCGACATTGTGTGCTGCAAAATTTTCAAATTTGGAGTGTTCCGTTTTTTTTTTAATGGCAATTTTATCCCAAAACATCAACTTCGTAAGCAACTGTATGAATCTTAGCGACGGCAATATATACCTTACGAAGTCAACATTATACATTGCGGCAAAATATTTGCAAAACTGTCGTTTTGTGTTTCTAGTATGTAAAACGGCGGCGCTTCCGCACCTTACAAGCAAAGCGTAAACTTCTTATGTTAAGAACTATTTTGCTGATTCGTTTTAGTTTTGGGATACCCGTCTTGTCTTAGGTAAATTAAATTTCGTGTTACTGCTTTCAGTTTCAAATACAATGACATTGCTTAACTTTTGTGCTATACTAAAACAAAAAAACGGTGCAAAATGAACTACTCGTATTTGTTAAGCGGCAGAACTCTGTCGGAAGAAAAAATGCTTCAAAACGGTTTTGTGCGTGACGCAAAAGGCGTCTTGGTTTTCACAAAGAACTTGCCCAACAGTTTGCAACTGGTGGTGAAGGTGTCCGGCGGCAAGTTGGATGTAGACGTTATCGATTGCGTTGTTGGCAAACGCTGCGCATCTTTTTCCAACGGCCACAGCGGCAGTGCTTTGCGTGCGGAAGTTCGCGAAACGGTGCAAGCGCTGTTGGACGCATGTCAAGCAAACTAGTTTTGCGTCAAAAGCTGTGCTGTTTGCGGAAAAATTTGCTTTTGGCCGTTTGCAGCAACCGTTTGCGCCTTGTACGATCCGTCACGAAAAAAAAACGAAGTTTGCATTATTGCAATTTGCAATTTTGCTTGCATCGGGTATCAGCATTTTGAACGACGTTGAACTGAATAATTTCAATGAAGTCGGTAATCGCATTCTTATTCCCACAGCAATTTTCGTTATAGTGTTACTTGTTTGTATCGGCGTGCGAACGGTAGGGCAAGAATAATTGTTCTTTTTCTTTCAGTCAGCTAATTGCAGTTCTTCATCAAGTTTACTTATGTCTTTGTGCTTTCAGTAGCCATCGCTGTGTCTTATGAAAAATTTTGCCGCGAGTTCACAATTTTTTTGCACACGGCAACGTTATATGGCGGAAAAATGCTTGCCAATTGTGGCATAATTGTGGTAAAATTTCAAGTGTAAAGACACAAAGCAAAAGGTTTTGCAGCCTTTTCGTCCAAAGAGAGCGGACTGTGGTGAGAATTCCGTGGCGAAAATTGCAAAATGTAGTTTGCTTGTCGGCAAAATGAAACGGCGCACTTTTGCGAAAGTAGTTTTGTTCGGGTTGTTCCGTTAAAAACTTAACGAGCGGCGTTCCCCTGTTGGAATGTCGGAACGAAGGTGGTACCGCAACGATGTTTGCCCTTTTTGAGTGGGGCAAGTGTCGTTTTTTTTATTTTCAAAACACGTTTTGGGGATACTTGAAGCGTGTCGGGAGGACATTATGATAGAAAAAACTTATCAACCGAATCTGTTCGAAAGAGATTTGTACCGTTGGTGGATGAAACAGGGCTATTTTACGCCCAAAGCCGATAGCGACAAGCCTCATTTTTCCATGGTTACGCCGCCGCCCAACATCACGGGGCAGTTGCACCTGGGGCACGGCTTGGATAACGCCATTCAAGATAGCCTTATTCGTTTCAAGCGTATGCAAGGCTTCAACACGCTGTGGTTGCCCGGTGTGGACCACGCCAGCATCGCAACGGAAGTTAAAATTGTGGAAGCGCTTAAAAAACAAGGCATCGATAAGCACGATCTTGGCCGTGAAGGCTTTTTGAAGCGCGCTTGGGAATGGAAGGAAAAGTACGGCGGACGCATTGTTGAACAGTTGAAGTATTTGGGCAGCAGTTGCGATTGGACTCGTCTTGCTTTCACCATGGACGAAAATTGCAGCAAAGCCGTTAGAAAAGAATTTGTCAAAATGTATCACGAAGGCCTTATCTACCGTGGCGACAGAATAATCAACTGGTGCCCGAAGTGTCAAACGGCACTTTCCGATGCCGAAGTAGAGTACGCCGAACAAGACGGATATTTTTGGCACTACGGCTACACGACACCGGACGGCAAAACGACGGTAACTTTTGCAACCACGCGTCCGGAAACAATGCTCGGAGATACAGCCGTTGCAGTCAACCCCAACGACGAACGCTACAAACACTTGGTGGGCAAAACGGTAATCGTGCCATTCGTTAACCGTGAAATTCCCGTTATTGCCGATGAATACGTTGATATGAGTTTTGGAACAGGCGTTGTTAAAATTACCCCTGCGCACGACCCCAACGACTTTGAAGTGGGCGTAAGACACAATTTGCCGGTAATTCGCGTTATGAACGACGACGGCACCATGAACGAACTTGCAGGCGAATTTGCCGGATTGGATAGGTACGAGGCTCGCAAACAAATCGTTGCAAAACTCAAAGAAATGGGCATTTTACAAAAGGTTGAACCGCACAAACACAACGTGGGCAGTTGCTACCGTTGCCACACGACGGTGGAACCCATCGTTTCCAAGCAATGGTTTGTCAAAATGGACGTTTTGGCAAAACCGGCTATCGAAGCGGTTAAAAAAGGCGATATCAAATTCCACCCCGAACGCTTTGAAAAAATCTACTACAACTGGATGGAAAACATCAAGGATTGGTGCATTTCTCGTCAACTGTGGTGGGGACATCGCATTCCCGTGTGGTATTGCCCCGATTGCGGCGCTGAAATTTGCGAAGAAACTGATCCCACCGTATGCCCGAAATGCGGCGGCAACCATTTGCATCAAGACGAAGACGTGCTAGACACTTGGTTCTCCAGTGCATTGTGGCCGTTCTCGACGCTTGGTTTTTGCTCCGGCAGCCCCGATTTCAAGGCATTCTTCCCCACAAGCGTGCTTTCTTGCGGCTACGACATAATTTTCTTCTGGGTTGCAAGAATGATTTTTAGTTCGCTTTACGCTACGGGCGAAGTTCCCTTCCACGACGTTCTTATGCACGGCATCGTGCGTGACGAACAAGGCCGCAAAATGAGCAAATCTCTTGGCAACGGCGTTGACCCGGTGGATTTCATCGACAAGTACGGCGCCGATACCTTGCGTTTTGCATTGCTAAACGGTGTTGCAAACGGTTCGGACATTCGTTTCTCTTCGGATAAAATTGACGGAACTCGTAACTTTATGAACAAAATTTGGAACGCAAGCCGTTTCGTTTTGATGAATTGCGAAGGCAAAGAACTGGTGCAAGATATTCAAAATTGCAAACTTACCTTGGCAGATAAGTGGATTTTGACAAAACTTAACACCGTCACCACGGAAGTTACCGATTTGATGGAAAAATACGAGCTTGGCCTTGCTTGCCAAACGCTGTTCGATTTTGTTTGGAGCGAATTCTGCGATTGGTACATTGAACTTACAAAACCCGTGCTTTACGGCACCGACGACACTGCTCGCCGCGACACGCTTTCCGTGTTGGTGTACGTGTTGGATAAGATTTTGAAGTTGTTGCATCCGTTCGTCCCCTTCATCACCGAAGAAATTTACCAATCGTTGCCTTTCCACGGCGAAAGCATCATGATTCAAACTTTCCCCACTTTTAACGAAAGCTTGAACTTCGCCGACGATTGCCGTTTGGTGGAAGAATTGAAGGAAGCCGTTGCAAAATTGCGTAATGTTCGCACGGAATACGGCGTTGTGCCGTCCAAACGTATCAGAGTGTACTTGACGGTATCCGACGAGCGTTTGAAAGAATGCGACTTGTACTTGATGAAACTTTGCAACTTGGAAGAAGTTGTGTATTCCGTTGCCCCGCAAGGCGAAAAGGTTGTGAAAGTCGTTTCGGCAGCGGCAACGGTGGAAGTGCCTTTGGGCGATTTGGTTGATGCCGAAAAGGAAATTTTGCGCCTCAAAAAGGAACTGGAAAACGTCGAAAACGAAATTGACCGTGCAAACGGCAAACTGAACAATCAAGGTTTCCTTGCAAAAGCTCCGGCCAACCTTGTTGAAAACGAAAAAGCCAAATTGACAAAATTCCAAGAACTGCGCAAAGAACTTGTTGCCCGTTTGGAAGAATTGAAATAATAAATAACTGCCCAAAAGCAAAAATTGGTTTAGTGTTAAATGTTTGGGAACAAGAGTTTTTCACTCCTATGCAAAAAAAATTGCGGCACACGATGAGATTCGTCGTGTGCCGTTTTTAATTGCTAGCAATATCTATTGTTTTGCTCCATGTCAAATGTTGTTGTGTAAGAGTTTTTCTTCCAATGCAAATGGTTTTTGTCTTAAAATTCGGATAAGGATACTTTTCAACCTTGTGTAACTTTTTTAAGGTGGCAAAAAGTAGTGTAAAATTTATTTCGTGCATGTGACTTCCGCTAGCGTAACCTCACCTCTTCACTCTTCCCTCGGCGGCTTGCCGCACGCTTGGCTCTCACTCCGGGAGAGCTGTCACCGCAGGTGACTGAGAGGGTTAAAAATGTAACCTTAAACAAGGCTCCTTTGTGTAAAGGGAGCTGGCACGGCTCCGCCGTGACTGAGGGATTGTAAGCGCCGGCGTCGCCAGAGAAGAGATAAGAGAGAAAAGAAAAAAGAAAAGGTGGCGTTAACGAAACTCTGTGTTGTAGCGCATTCAAAATCATCAAAAAAGTTTTCAAAACGCAACCTTAAACAAGGCTCCTTTGTGTAAAGGGAGCTGGCACGGAGTGCCTGAGGGATTGACATCAATG
>CAZADD010000013.1:0-23954 GCA_964483825.1 uncultured Oscillospiraceae bacterium | reverse complement strand
TACATACTTGAAGCATGGATAGCAACTAGTTTCAATATTTAATTTGTTTTAGTTATCTCAAAAAGGGAGGCACGGATACGTGAAAAAAGCTGTCGTATCAATACTGTTGATAATGATTTTAACCATGGCGTTATGTCTGTCGGGATGTTCGGAATATGCGCTGACAATTGATGATAATTTAACTGCAAACATAATTGATGATAATTATCGCACCTTTTACGAAATTTTTGTAGGCGGTTTTTCCGATAGCGATGGCGACGGAACGGGTGATTTGCGAGGGGTTATCAATCGCTTGGATTATTTGAACGACGGCGACCCCAACAGTGGAAAAAGTTTGGGTATTACCGGAATATGGCTTATGCCCATCAATTTTTCCATGAGTTATCACAAGTACGACGTTATTGATTACAAAACGATAGACCCAAGTTATGGCACCACGGACGACATGAAAGAGTTGATTGAAGAATGTCATCGCCGTGGAATTAACGTTATTATCGACCTTGTGTTGAACCACACTTCCAAACAACACAGATGGTTTAAGGCGGCTCAAACTGCTCGCAAAAACGGTGATGTTGACAATGAATACTACGACTACTATTCTGTCAAAATCGGTTCTACCGGTGGCGGATGGTACGATTTTGCCACCGATCCGCAGGGCAATCATTGGGTGTACGAAGGTAATTTTAGCAGTGAAATGCCGGAATTGAACTACGATAACCCCGCAGTCAAGGCGGAAATTGACGAGGTGGTGCGTTATTGGCTGGTTGATATGGGCATTGACGGTTTCCGCTTGGACGCTGTTAAATACTTCTACTATGGCGAAGATGCACGAAATATCGAATTGTTGTCGTGGTTGAATCAAACTTGTCAAAAGTACAAATCCGATGCATATTTGGTTGGAGAAAATTGGTCTGATCAAGTGTCGGTGGTGAACTATTACGAATCGGTTAATTGTTTCGATTTCTCTTTTTCAGAGCTTAGCGGTTCGATTGTTGGGGCGGTTAATTATGGCGTGGGTTCAATGTTCAGTGGTGCCGTGGAATCCTACTACAAAGCGACAAAATCAAAAAATTCCAATGCAATAATGTCGCCGTTTTTGTCCAACCATGATATGGACCGAAGCGCCGGCTATCTAAGTGCAGCGGAAGAAGAAAAAACGTTGCAACTGGCCGCAAGTTTGTATTTGCTTATGCCGGGCAATCCGTTCATCTACTACGGAGAGGAAATCGGAATGAAAGGTAGCCGCGGTTCTGCAAACACCGATGCAAACAGACGTCTTGCGATGCTGTGGGGTGATGGTGACTCCGTTAAAGATCCTGTTGGTTCAACTTATCCAAGCAAAAGCCAAACTAACGGAACTGTGAAATTGCAGTTATCGGATTCGGGCAGTATCTACAATCACTACAAAAAACTTATTGCCATTCGCAATGCTAATCCGGAAATTGCTCGCGGCGAGGTGACTGCCGTCACTACGTTTGGGGAGGGTGTTGCGGCACTGAGATACGAATACAACGGCAGTGTTGTGTACGTTATTCACAACTTGTACGGTTCCGAAATTACGCTAAACGTTGGCAGTTTGGGTGTATCTTCTTTGCGTGCGTGGGCAACAACGGAATCGTCGTTATCCGGTGGCCAACTGACAATCGGCGGACGCGGTAGCGTGGTGTTGAAATAACAGCGAGCAGTTTGCCGCAAAATTGCTGATTGTTGGCCCAAACTTAATATTATTTGTACGGTAAGTCCATTGTGCATTTTGTTTCATTGCAAAATTCATGATGGACTTTTTTGTGTTTGTTTGGGAAAGAAAAGTTTGTTGCGGATAGAAACATAATTTTATTCGGTTTAGATGCCGAAAGAGTTAAGACTGGGGTGAGACATATTTCAACACAACGCAGGGCATCGGTTGTGCGTTATTTGAGTTATTCAATATTTCACGTTCTAATGTTGCATCATTTTGGGTGTTTTTATCAGTGATATTTCTTTTTTTTTCGTGTGTTCCGAATATGCAATTCCAACTTCGGTCGCAAAAGTTCAAAGATGCGTTTGGTACGGTAAGTGGTGTCAAAACATTTGTTTCGAGCACGTTTTGCGCCAAAATACAAGAATAACGCTGTTTTTAATTGTTTCGATTGCTCCGCAACGGCTAAATAATTTTACTGTTTCTTGGCAGGTGCGGTGCGGAAAGCGCATTTGCTTGTTGTTTAATCGGTAATTTTCGTCACAAAACAACTTTGTTCGTACAGCAGGGGGAAATTAATGTGGTTGACAATGGGCACAATTTGTACTATAATACCCACATAGTTTATTTTTATTGCTTAATTGCCTTTTGTGGCAAAGTATCCGTTGTCAATTATTGTTGTTGTTTTTTCTGTTTTGTTACAACGAGGTTTTCTCGTTTCTGCGGTATTTTGTCTCGAATGCAATAGCGTTTCTCATGCAGTAATTAAAATTTTTTTGCGCTTTCTTGCGTTAGTTTCATGCGAGCATGCTTGTTCGTTTGTCCGTGTGCCATCGAAGAATTTTTTTGCTGTACCCAAGACTGGCTAACTTGATTATTTTTGCCGTTTTACGGCTTGGAGGTTTTTTTATGCCCGCACATTATGCTTCACTTGAACTGTTACTTCAGTACTTAAACACCCTCACCGTTGCCGAACTTCGCGAAGAAGCAAGGGAATTTGGTATTATTCCACGCAACCGCAAGCGTGAGGAGCTTATTTCTCTTATAGTTGCGTCCTACAGTGGTCAGTTGCAACGCGAACAGCCCAAAAAACCCGGCCGTCCGCCCAAAAAGCAAATTGCCAACAGGGTTGAACAACCTTTGCCGGTATTGGTGGACGACATCACTCCAACGGAGGAACCCGTCGATGAAACGTGGCCCAGCACCGGTATTTTGGAAATTATGCCGGATGGCTACGGCTTCGTGCGCACTTCCAACTATTCGTTGACACCGGGCAAGGATTACTACGTTTCTTCCAACGTCATTTCTCGCATGAATTTGAAATCCGGCGACAAGTTGGACGTCGTTTTGCGTCAATTTAGGGATAGAACGGCCCCAACCGCCATCTATGTTCGAGCCATCAACGATCAAATTTGCACGGAAATCAGCCGCACGCCTTTCGATGCGTTGGAGGCTTGTTTCCCCAACGAAAGAATCAAGCTGGAAAGCGACAAGAAGGATTATTCTTTGCGTGCGCTAGATTTGGTTGCGCCCATCGGCAAAGGACAGCGTGGGCTTATAGTTGCTCCGCCCAAAACAGGCAAAACCATTTTGTTGAAGAAAATTGCCATGGCAGTGCGCAAAAACAATCCCGAAATTCATCTCACGGTGTTGCTTATCGACGAACGCCCCGAAGAAGTGACGGATTTCAAAGAAAGTGTCGATTGCGAAGTGGTGTATTCCACTTTCGACCAAACCCCTCAAAACCACACGAGAGTTGCCGAGTTGGTGTTTGCCAACGCCAAACGCCGTGTGGAGCAAGGGCAAGACGTCATGATTTTGTTGGATAGTATCACTCGTCTTGGCCGTGCATACAACCAAACGGCAGAGCAATCGGGCAGAACGTTAACCGGCGGTTTGGATATTTCCGCTTTGCGTGAACCCAAAAAGATGTTCGGTGCCGGACGTAACGTTCGTGGCGGCGGCAGCCTCACCATTTTGGCAACGGCGCTTATCGATACCGGCAGCCGCATGGACGACATTATCTACGAAGAATTCAAGGGCACCGGCAACATGGAAATTCAGTTGGATAGAAAAATGTCCGAACGCCGCATTTTCCCGGCTATCGATTTGAACAGAACCAGCACTCGCCGTGAAGATTTGCTTTTGACGCAAGAACAACTGGAAGGCGTGTATCTTATTCGCAGAATGCTTGCCCGTGACGATTCGTTGCAAGCAACCGGCGAACTTTTGGAACTTATCATGACCACCGATAACAACGACGAGACAATCGAAACGCTAAAACGCCTTGTTCAAACTGCGGCGGCAAGAAGATTGAAAAAATAAACGACAATGAAAACTGTAGTGATAGGTATGAGCGGCGGCGTGGACAGTGCCGTTTCCGCTTGGTTACTAAAACAGCAGGGCTACAACGTCATTGCCCTGTTCATGCACAACTGGGAGGAGGAAGAGGACGGTTGTTGCACGGCGGAACAAGATTACGACGATGTCAAACGCGTTTCGGATAAATTGGGAATTCCCTACTATTCGGTTAACTTTGCCAAGCAGTACAAGGAGCGTGTGTTTTCCTACTTTTTGGACGAGTACAAAAAGGGACGCACCCCAAACCCCGATGTGTTGTGCAACCGTGAAATAAAATTCGGCCCCTTTTTGCAATATGCAAAGGCCATGGGCGCCGACTACATTGCCACGGGACACTATTGCGGCATAGAGCATGTCGACGGCGTGCATTATTTGTTAAAGGCAAAGGATCAATCCAAAGATCAAACGTATTTTTTGAATCAACTGTCGCAATCGCAACTGCAAGACGTGCTGTTTCCGCTTGCCAATTTGGAAAAATCCGAAGTGCGCAAAATTGCCGACGAATTGGGGCTTGTGAACGCCAAGAAAAAGGATAGCACGGGCATTTGTTTCATCGGTGAACGCAATTTTCGTCAATTCTTGCAAAACTACTTGCCCAACCAACCGGGTAAAATGGTGGATGTTAACGGCAAAGTCGTTGGCCGGCACATTGGGCTGATGTACTACACTTTGGGACAGCGTCGCGGTTTGGGCTTGGGGGGCACGGACGACGGTTGCGGCCGTTGGTTCGTTGCCGAAAAGGACTTGCAAAACAACGTGTTGGTGGTGTCGCACGGTGACGAAAGCGTGCTTATGTCGTCGTCGCTGGTTGCAAGCCAACTCAATTGGATTCCCTCTGCGCCCTCCGAACAGTTCAGTTGCACGGCCAAGTTCCGTTACAGACAAAGCGAACAAGGCGTGGACGTGACGCTACTACCAAACAATTGTGCAAAGGTTGTTTTCCACGAAAAACAGCGTGCCGTAACCCCGGGGCAGTTTGTCGTGTTTTACAGCGACAACAAGTGTATCGGCGGCGGCGTGATAGACGAAGTGTACAAATGAGGTGACTGTTTTGAAGAAAAAAACAAAAGAATTTCAATCTTGTACCGACCAAACGCCAACGGCTGAACACTGCGAAATGACGGAACAGGAAATTTCCGCAGCGGTGGACGAAATTGTTGCCACCCCCAAGGAAAAGCGTGTGTGGGAAGTGGATTTCTTGCGCGGATTCATGATACTTTTCGTCGTGTGGGATCACTTCATGTGGGACGTAGGTAGCATGTGGCCCTACAAAACGGCGTTATTTCAGTGGCTGTACACATTGTGCGGTGCCTACTACAAAAGTGCTTTGCGCAAAGCCACTCACGACGTTTTTGTAACTCTGTTTGTGTTCACAAGCGGCGTTTCTTGCAGTTTTTCACGCAACAACGGCAAGCGCGCACTCAAGATGATAGCGTTTTCGTTGCTGTTCACGGCGGTCACCTATGCCATATCGGCAATCTTGGGCGAGCAAGTAACCATCTATTTCAACGTTATTCACGTCATTGCCCTTTCGGTACTGCTGTGGAGTGCTATCGATTGGTTCCGTGCAAAGTGCGTCAAACCGTGGCAAAAGAATGTTTTCGGTGCCGTTATGACGGTCGTGACGGTAACCGTATTGGTTGTTGGCGCATGTGCCGACGTTTCCCCTTGGAAAAACGACAATTCTATGTGGTATTTTTTGGCAGAGCACACTCGCACCGAGGGTTATGTAAAGTTTATGGGCGGAGATTATCTTCCCTTTTTCCCGGTTTTCGGCTGGTTTTTGATAGGTGCGTTTTTGGGCGGCTTGTTGTACAAGGAAAAGAAAACCCTGTTCCCTTCCGTCAACGAAAAATGGGTTGCACCCGTAACCTTTTGCGGCAAGTATTCCATTTGGGTGTATTTCGGCAGCCAAGTCGTAATGTATGGTCTAATTTATTTGTTCGGTTCCGTTTTGGGCTGGCTGTAAGTTAAATAGCTTATCAACTTAATACAAAAAGTTCACGCTTTCTAATGGTAAAGCGTGAACTTTTTTTGCTTTTTGTCAAATGCCGGGGTATTCTTGCCGTGAAAAATATTTTGTAACAGTTTTTTTTCGCCGTTTTGTTGCAAATGTCGGTGCAAGAAATTGCGCCCACGTCAAACAGTCTTTTCCAACTTGCTAGATTGTGTATTTTTTGGAGTAGTGGTGTTTGCTATTCAAGCATGCAGCAATTTTTATCTGTTGTGGTTTTTGTTTATTTTAATAATTATGTGGTGCAACTACTTTTAAATTTTGTAGTTAAATTATTTCAAATTGTTGTGTTTTTTTATTGCAATAATTGCCCCTTGAAATAATTCAAGGCACCGTTTGGCGTGTTTGCGTTGTTTTTGTGCTGTGTGTCGCCGTAAACAGTTTCACGCAGTCTTTTCCAACTTGTTAGATTGTGTGTTTTTCGGTAGGGGCATTCAAGTATACGGCAATTTTATCTTTTGTGTTTTTTGTTTATTTTAATAATGTAGTACAACTACTTTTTAATTTTGCAGTTAAATTGTGTTGTTTTATCGGTACAATAGTTGCCCTTTGAAATAATGCAAAGCGCCGTGCGGTGTGTTTGTGCTATGTGTGACGCAGTGCAACGGAGAGTAGGGGTACAAAGTATTTTTTGAAATATCACTCAAAAAAAGGTATATCACCGTAAAAACAAACCGCTAGCCGTTTTCCAAGTGAGCCGCAAAGGGCTTTTTTGCCAAATTTTTCCGTTTATTTTCGAAAGAATTTCATATTTATAACTCAATCGATACAAAATCATAAAAAGGCAAAAAATACCGTCGACATTTAATGCAAAAAAGTTGCGTTTTGTGACGAGAAACCCCCTTGATATTGCAACTAATGGGGGGGGGTGGTATAATGAGCTGTACGATAGGTATCTTGTGCATAATGCAAAAATAAGTCAAAAAAAAGAAACGGTAAACAATGAAAGTTATATTCGAAAATACCAGAGAATACGAAAGTCGAGATATCATTTCTCGAAATGACGAACGTGCATGGCCCACGCATTTTCACCCGCACATCGAATTGTTTATCGTTCGGAAAGGCAACTACCGAATTGAAATCAACGGCAGCACCTACGAAGTTGGCGACGGAACGGTAGTGTTTTTCGATCACTACGATTTGCACTCGTTGGAAGAACTTGGTCCTCGTGAGGACGACTGCATTTTGCGTATATCCAACGGCGACGAAGCGGAGTTCGACAAAGCTCGCATGCACCGAAAGGTGGAAAACCCCGTGATATGCAACGCCGCTTTGGCAAACATCATTTTGAACGTGGTGGATTTGATCAACATCAAGCGAGATAACGCTTTTGTTATTTCAACTTCCATCAAATACATTTTGTCGTTGATCTACAAGCATTTCCGTTTCACCGATTCCACAACGGGCACGGAAAGCGAGGCGGAATATGCACGAAGAATAATGCTTTACATTTCCAATCACTACCGTGAAAAGATAACAACAACGTCTATCGCAAAGGAAATGGGCTACTCCCGCGAACACATTTCACGAATTTTCCACACCTATTTTCAAGGAAGCATACAAACCTACGTTAACAACAAGCGTGTGGAATATATCGAAGAAAAACACCGTGAAACGGGAAAAAACCGCACCAAATTCGTTTTGGAAGCAGGCTTTGGCAGCTTTTCCGCCTACTACAGGTTTTTGAAAACCAAAGATAAAAACAAAAAATAAACTATTTTTACAGTTTGCCTATTTTTGAAACAACCCTCAGCGCATGCGGTAACAGGCCGTTTGGCGGTGTGTAGTTATTGCTTGGCGAATTGAGGAGGAGATATTTATGAAGATTGAAAAATACGTTGGAAACCCCATTTTGAAACCAAATGCCCAAAACCGGTGGGAAAACCTTTGCGTTTTGAATCCGGGCGTTATCTACGACGAAAAAACGCAAAAGTTCGTTATGTTGTACCGTGCCGGCGGTGACGATTGGGAACATTGGATTCGCCTTGGACTTGCCACCAGCGACGACGGTTTCCATTTCGAGCGTTGCAGCGACCAACCCGCAATGGATGGCATTCGTGATACTTGCGAAGCAAGCATCGAAGACCCCAGAATCGTCAAAATCGACGAACATTATTATATTACGTATGCCGGAACGGCATTCTACCCGGGGAGATATTGGAACGCCGACGATTGGCACAAGGTTCAAGCGGAAAGAGATTTTCAGCCGGCCACGGCCCCCACAATAGTGAAAAGAGGGCACACGGTCTCCTACCTTGCCTATACAAACGACTTCAAGCAATACAAAAGGTTGGGTAGAATAACCGATTCCCGATTCGACGATAGAGACGTGGTTATTTTCCCGGAAAAGGTAAATGGAAAATTCGTGAAAATTTGCCGTCCCAAGTGTGACGACAAGGCCCCGGCCGTTTGGATTGCATTCGGCGACGACCTTTTGGAATGGGACCGCCCCACAAAGCTGTTCAGCGGAGTGGAAGAGTGGGAATCCGACCGTGTCGGCGCAGGTTGCCCTCCGATAAAAACAAAGGACGGATGGTTGCTTATCTATCACGGTGTCAGCGGAAAAGACCATTTCTACCGTGTGGGATTGATGTTGTTGGACCTTGACGACCCCACAAAGATAATCGCTCGCACCAAAGATTACGTCATGGAGCCGGAACTGGACTACGAAGTGGACGGTGTTTGGACGGGTTGCGTTTTCCCCACGGGTGTGGTGGAAAAGGACGGTTTGCTGTACATATACTACGGCTGTGCCGACAAGTTCGTTTCCGTCGCAACCGTCAAGTTGGAAGACGTTTTGGAACACATGCGCACTTGTCGCATCTAGCCGTTGAAACAAACTCGATTTTGTTTGCCTCAAAGCACACGGCAAGCAACGTCGACGTTGGCTTCAATGCACAAATAAACAATTTTGATAACAATATGGAGGCAGAAAAACAATGAAAGCTACAAAAAAGATTGTTTGCGTCATTCTTCTTGTTGCAATTCTTCTTATTCCCGCAATTTTCACATTTGCGGCTTGCGACAGAGGGGACGGACAAACGGTTGACAAAACAAAAACAACGGTAAGACTGAAGTACTACGCAGGTGGTATGGGAACCGCATGGATGGATGCTGCAATTTCGGCATTCGAAACCAAGTATGCAGACTATTCCTTCGAAAAGGGAAAAACCGGCGTTCAAGTGCTCAAAGATTACACAAAGAGCATCGATTCGGCGGAAGTTGTTAAAGGAAGCAAAAACAACATCTACATTACCGAAGGTACAGACTACTACAACTTTATCAGCAAAGGTATCATGATGGATATCACCGACGTTGTAACCGGTAGTGCGGTAACAGGTCCCGATTCTTCCGAATCGGTAACAATCGAATCCAAACTTTCCGATTCCAGAAAGAATTTCTACAATGTGGGAACGGGTTCTGAAACTAAGTATTATGCTTTGCCCTACTACGAAACATCCGTAAGCCTTATCTACAACGTGGATCTTTTCGACACAAACGGTTGGTACTTCATTGACGGCAAGTCCGCCGATGATTTGACGGAAGCGGAGTTGGAAGACGATGAAGCAGTGTACAGTCTTTTCCTCGAGTCCGATCAGACGGGTACGGCAACAAAATCCGCCGGTCCGGACGGCGTTAAAGGTACTTCCGACGACGGTCTTCCCGCAACCTACAAAGATTTCCAAGCACTTCTCAAAATTATCAAATGGAGCGGTTATTACACATTTATCAGCAACAGTTCCACCGACTACATGACGCCTTGCGCAACGGAAATTTGGGCAACGGCTTCCGGCTTGGAAGAAATGGCGTTGAGCATGAGTTTCGAAGGCACATCCAACACCCTTGTGGATTTGGATGCAAACGGTAACCTTCAATACGATGACGATGGCAACGTTAAACTGTTGGGCGCAACGACAATCACTCCCAGCAACGCTTATCTTATCCACCAACAAAAAGGCAAGTTGGACGCAATCGAATTCGTCAAAATGATGATGAATTCCAACTACTACTCTGATACGTTTTCTCCGTCATTCTCGCACACGATGGCCCAACGCACCTTTATCAACGGAACTTCCGACAACAAGCAAGTGGCAATGCTCATCGAAGGTTCTTGGTGGAATTCCGAAGCCAGATCTCAGTACAACAGTGAAGAAGACCGCATGACGAAGAAGTTTGCCGTTATGCCCATCCCCAAACCGGATGCATCTCAAATCGGCCAAAACACTGTTCGTATTTCCGAACGTAGATCTGTTATGTTTATCAACAGCACTTGTCCACAAAACGTTTTGCCTGCGGTCAAGGCATTTTTGAGCTATCTTCAATCCGACGAAGCCATGACATTGTTCTCGGTTAACACCGATGCTCTCAGAGCAATGAACTACGAAATTTCGGAAGAAGACCTTGCAAAGATGACCTACTACGGACGCAGCAACTACGAAACGTCCCGTGCAGCTACAACCGATTGGTTGGAATGGGTACCCACAACGGATACAACCAAACTTAAAACGGAAATGCTCAACAGCTCCAAGTGGGGATTTAATAACGGTAAAACCGGTTCGGCACCCTTCCAATATTTCAAAGATAACCCAACGGTAACGACGATCAACTACTTCAATTTGATATTGAATAACTACAAGAGCAGCTGGTCTATCAAATAGATTGGTTGCAAAAAACAAGAAAAAGTGTGATACGCAGAGTTTTTACCAATTGGCACGATTCAAATGAAAAATCTGCGTATCGTCGCACAAAATTTGTGTGGCACATCGATTTGGGAGAAAAATATGGACACAAATATTAACCGTTCGGAAAATTTGACAACCTTGGGCGACACGGGAGCTGCCGTGGCGGTCAAGCCGTCTCCCGATTTTCCCGTTAGAAAACGCAAAAAGAAAAAAAGCAAGGGCGGCACAATCTTTTTTGCCACTATGATGGCATTGCCCCTGTTGCAATTTATCATTTTCTACTTTGTGGTCAACTTCAACAGCATTTTATTGGCATTTCAAAAGTACGATATCGTCGATAACGTCTACAAAATTGTTCCGGCCGGGTTTGAAAACTTTGCACAAATATTTCACGACTGGAAGACAACGCCTTGGCTTTCCGCAAACTTGCTGCCCAACGCAATGAAATATTTTGCGTTGAAAGTGTGCATTGTGTTGCCGTTAAGTTTGCTGTTTGCCTACTACATCTACAAAAAGATGCGTCTAAACGGTGTTTTCAAAGTAATGCTGTTTTTGCCAAGCATCATTTGCAACATGATCATCGTCATGTTCTACCGCGATTTTGTGGAAAACGTGGTAGCGGCGGAAGGAACCACGTTGTTCGGCGGAGAAGGTAATTCAGCAACCGTTCCGTTGATGGTTTTGTACGTAATATTGAGTTTTGCAGGCAGTATATTGCTGTTTCTCAATGCAATGTCTTCCATTCCGGAATCTACGTTGGAAGCGGCAAAAATTGACGGAGCGTCGGAATTCCGCACATTTATCAGTGTGGTTATCCCCTCCATTTGGGGCACGATAGTTTCCTTGTTGGTGCTTGCCTTTGCGGAAATTGCACTCGGACAAGCCAACTTGTATTCCATCTACGGTTCGTTGGCCCCATATTCGCAACAAACGCTTGGCTACTACATATTCAACCTTATGGCAACCAGCAACGGCGACGACGTGACAATGTATCCTTTGGCATCGGCTTACGGATTGTTGGCAACCGTCATCATTGCACCCTTGACAATTATCGTACGCAAACTGTTGCTAAAATACGGACCGAGTGAAGATTGAGGAAAAACAAATGCTAAAATCAAAAAGAAAATTATCAGTATTTGAAATTATTATCGGTTGCATTTTGCTGCTGTACTGTGCCATTTTCGTCACTCTTTTCGTGTGGGCAATTTGCACTTCACTTAAAACCAGCGACGAGTTTTTGAAAGACCCTGCCGGATTGGCAAATTCCTTCAATATCAAAAACTTTGTGGAAGTATTCAGCAAAATATCCTACCAAGTTGATAACGACAACGGAATTTTCACCAAGTACTACGAATCAATGTTGTTGTATTCGTTTTTGTACGCCGGCGGTAGTGCATTCTTCCAAGTGTTCTGTACTGCGATAGTTGCGTATTGCACGGCAAAGTACCAAAACAAGGTCAGCACGATAGTTAACTACGTTGTTATCATAACGTTGATACTGCCCATCGTCGGCAACACGCCGTCGATGATATCTCTTATGAGAAGTTTGGGGTTGTATAACACCATGATTGGGGCTTGGATAATGAAATTCGGCTTCAACAACATGTACTATCTCATTTTCTATGCGGCATTCAAAAGTTTGTCGTGGACGTATGCCGAATCGGCATTCATGGACGGTGCATCACACTTCACGGTCTTTTTCAAAATTATGCTTCCGCTGATGATCAAATTGGTGGGAACGGTGTTTTTGTTGTTCTTCATCGAATATTGGAACGACTATCAAACACCCATGTTCTATTTGAAAGACTACAGAACGGCATCCTACGGCTTGTTCGTGATATACACTTCTACCGAAAGCGAATTGGCATATCCGCCCATCAAAATTGCCGGCGGAATTATCATTGCACTGCCCATATTGATTTTGTTCCTGTGTTTCAAAGACAAAATAATGGGCAATTTGACAGAAGGAGGCATCAAAGGATGACAAAAACAAAGCAAAAAATTGCAATGTGCGTTTGCTTGGCGTTGGCATTGCTGTTGATATTGTCAACGGCTGTCGGCGTTGGCATATCCGCAAACGCTTCTTCAAGTGGAGAAATGTTCGATTATTCTGCATCTTCTGCCAATTTGAAGTACAAAACGGCGCAAAGCGATGCGGACGATCCCGGCAGAAAGGGATTGTTGCTGTATGGCTACAATGGCGGCGCGTTTGCACAGTTCAAAGCAAACCTGAACGGAACGTTCAGCGCCGACGTGAAAGTGTTGAAGCACGGTAACGGTGCAGATCTTTCCAAGTATTCACTTGTTTTCACCGATACAAAAACCAACAAGAGTTTTTCTGTCATTGTGGAAAACAAAGGTTCCTACAATAACGTTTGCGTCAGCGTGGACGGCAACAAAGCAGGTATCTACTACTACACGGACGCATATAACGTCAACGGATCGGCACTGGGGTACACCGCATTGTATAACAATTCGGAAACGTACACAAGCGTTGCTTCCAACGAAATTCAACTGGAATTCGATCCTTCCACAATGCAAGTGAACGTGCTTGGCAACGGCGGTGCATATCACCCCGTGTGGAATTTCTCCGAGGAATACAACGACGGTAAGCAACTTAAACACGATTTGCCCCAATTCGGCGAATACACGGTAAAAGTTGTTTTCGACGAAGTAAAAGCCAACGGAAAGGGCGAACTGCTCGTTTATTCTTTCGGCGGTTACACTTTCGAAAGTGAGTCTATCGATAGCAGCATTTCGCTGTTTGCGAACGTAACGTCCAATGCAATTGTCGGGAAAGAGTATTCGGTGCCGCAAGCGCAAGCCGTCGATTTGATTAACGGCGCAATAGCTGCGGAAAAACTGTCCGTCAGCGTCTACGACATTAGCGGAAACGTGCTTAACAACGGCGGGTACAAGTTCACCCCCGATGCTGAAGGCGAGTACTTCATTTACTATTCCTACAAAACTGCACAAGATGCAAAACCCTTGGCAGTGGCATTCTACCGCATCACGGCACTTAACGAAGCCGATTGCACAAGTGAATTTTCCTACGACAGTAGCGAAATTGACGGTATCGGCAAAGTTGGCGTTCACACAACGGTGTACGTTCCCAAAGCAACTGTGGCAAGCAATATGTTTGTTTCCGGCAGTGCATCGGCAACGGTAACTGTCAAAAAGGACGGCGAAGCAGTTGTGGGCTACGAAAACGTTAGCGGCGGATTTGAATTTACTTTCGCCGAAGTCGGAACTTATTCGTTCGTTTATCAAGTCAAAATCAACGGTCAAGTGCTCACCGAAGAAAAAACCGTAACGGTAGACGGTGGCACAAAAACCTTTGAGATAGAAGAAGTGCCGCAAGAAGTGACCTATCTTTCCACAATCAATTTGACGGCAGGAAAGGTGTATTTCAACGGCGAATCTCACGAAATGTCCGTTTCCTTACAGTATCCGTCCGGCAAAACGGTGGATAAGGAAGGCGAGTACTTGTTGGACGAACTTGGAACCTACATTATTTCCAACGGGTACGGCAACGACGTGAAAACGCAAGAATTCACCGTTCGCCAAACTTACAGCGACTTGTTCGAAGGCGATTTCACTTCCACAAACTACGGTACGCTTGTCGGCAACAACACGGTAAACGGTCAAATTGTAACGTTAACAAACGGCAATGCCGTCACTTTCTCAAAAATTATCGACCTTTCGGATAACTCGTTCAACGAAAATCTGGAAGATAAATCGCAAAACACACCGTTGTTGGAATTGTACGCACAACCGCATTCGTTGAACGTTTGGGATTTTCAAACGTTGTACATCACGTTGACGGATTACTACGATTCCGGCAACTACATTATCATTCGTGTTAACTACTTGTCCTATTTGCCTAACTACATGCGTATCAGAACCATGGCGGCAGGGCAAGGCTGGGTTGGCTACGACTACGAATTCTACAGCGGCACAATCAGCGTAGATTCCGCAGCAGGTCATGACGACGGCGGAACGATAGTTGGTTTCAACTGTCCTCAGTCTGCGGACGGAAGAGATTTCTCCGAAAGAAAGCTAAGGCTGTATTTCGATAACGCAAGCGGCCGTCTCTACACCAAAACGTGGCAAGAAACCACTCACCACCAAGACAAGGCAACGGAGGGCGAAGATACTCTCATTCCTTGGCTTATTCGCGACTACAAAACGACAGATCCCACTCTAAGCGCAGGCGACACTCCGTGGAAAGGTTTCACAACCGGCGAAGTTATCTTGTCCGTTTATGCAACCGGTATCAGCGACACTGCCGACTTGGTGTTCACCAACATCGACGGCGAAGATTTAACCCAAAAGTACTACATTGATAACGTTGCACCTGTCATCACTGTCGATGTCGACGAAAACGCCGTTCCGTTTGCAAAAGTCGGAAAAGAGTTCAGCGTTTTCAGTTACGTAGCAAAAGATGCCTATTCTCGCGTTGTCGAACAATCGGTAAAAGTGCTTTACAACGGCGATGAAATTGAATTGGATAACGGTGCGTTCACTCCCAAGTCAGTGGGCGACTACCTCATTGTTTACACGGCAACGGATACTTTCGGAAACGTTGCAACAAAGATAATCACGGTAGAAGCCAAAAACTCGTTGCCTAAGTTGAACATTACTCTGGACGGAACAATTCCCGACGAGTTGTCCTTCGGGGAATTGGTGCAACTGCCCAATGCAACTGCCGATGGCGGTGCCGGCGGCATCACAATCAATGTTGAAGTAATTGCACTGGAAGCGAACAAATCAGTTGAAATAATCAACAACACCTTCCGTGCATTGTATGCAGGCCCGTACCAAATCAAGTACACCGCAACGGACTATATCGGAAGCACCCCAAAAAGCGTTTATTTTTATCCGGAAGTTAACGTTTCCGCTGCTCCCATATTCGATGAAACAAGTATCGTTTTGCCAGGTGCGTTTATATCCGGCGAAACCTACGAATTTTCCGAATATTTCGCAACCTACTACAAGGGCAATGGCGGAAGTGAACAAATCAAAGCAGTTATCACCGTTACGGACGCTAACGGAACCAACGAGTTGACAAGCGGCAAGTACGTTCCTCTTGCATCGGAAACGGTCAATACTGCCGAAATCACTTTTTCGTTCACTGCTAACGGACAAACGACGTCCGTCGTTAAAAATGTTCCCATTCTCACCGTAAAAAGAGGTGTAGGATACCTCAAAAACTTCTTTGCGACCGACGGAACGGTTGATGCAACCAACGATGCCTTGATATTTGCGCCCGGCGGCACCGAAACCGTGAATGTTGCTTTTGCAAAAGCAATTTCGCAAAGATATTTGACCGTCGGCATGAAACGCACGGACGAAAATCCCTTCAGCGAAATGAACGTCATTTTGCGTGATATTTCCAACCCGGATGTGACTGTAAAACTCACCTATCGCGTTAAAGGTAGCAACCTAACTTTCAGTATCAATGACGGCGTCGAATACAAGGCCAACTTCGATACTAACGGTAACCTTGCAATCAAGTACGATAATGCCTCAAAACGCATCTACGACGTGTTGGGCATGGAAATCGGCAAAATCACTCACTGTCAAGACGGTTCGGAATTCAACGGCTTCCCCAGTGGCATGGCCTACATGGAAATTCAAGCCGACGGACAGTTTGCCTTGACTTCCATTGCAAACCAAAACTTCAACAGCTTCATTCGTGACGCAATCACTCCGTTGTTGACGGTAGACGGTTCCTTCTCCGGCACCTACGTTCCCGGACAAACGGTTACTCTTCCCGCAGCAACCGCCTACGACGTTTTGAGTTCAACGGGCGAAATCACAGTAACGGTCAAGTCGTCATCCGGTCAAGTTCTTGTTTCCGGAACGGCAAGTGAGGAGCTAACCTTCACACCGCAAAGTTACGGAACCTATTCGGTAATGTATTCCGTTGCCGATTCTTCCGGTAACAAAACAAACTACACTTCGTCCATCGTTGTTGTGGATAACGTCAAACCCACGCTCACCTTCGACGGCGAAATTGCCCAAACTGCAAAGGTTGGCACAAAACTCAAGTTGCCAAGCTACACAGTTTCCGATAACGGCGATATCAGCAAAGCCGTGGTCAAAACCTACGTGTGCGGCCCGGACGGAATACTTGTTAACGTCACCGGCGACAGCACCTACAAGCTGGATAAGAAAGGCAACTACACAATCTACTACTTCGTTGTCGACGACAACAATAACACTGCGAACTACACGTTCAAAATCACTGTTTCTTAATGGGAGGGGCAAACAACATGAAAAAAGTTACAAAAAGAATAATTTGTTTGCTGATCGTGGTGTTGCTGTGCGCTAGCGTGCTAGTTGCGTGCACAGACGACTCTTCTTCCGGCTCTAGCGGACCAATGTTGCCGGAAACAGTCCCCGAAACAGGCAAGTACATCGTTGAAAACGGAACAAGCGACTACAAAATCGTCATTCCTAACGATGCCGATCAACTGTTAACAACAACGGCAAACGACGTTCAAAACTACATTTTCGCTTCGACGGGGGCATTGCTCCCCATCGAGGGCGATGCGTCCTACGTGTTCGATTCCGATTCCAAAATTATTGCAATCGGCCCCACAACAGTTTGGGACGGTTGCGGATTGGAAATAACCGACGATATGTTGGATACCGGCTACTACATGAAACGGTTCGGAAATTGTATCGTTTGCAACGCAAAGGATAACCTTGGTGCAGTTTCCGCCGCCTACGACTTGCTTTATTATCTTGTGGGCTTCGAATGCTATGCCTCCGATGAAATTCATGTCGACAAAAAGACCGACGTTCCTTTGTTGGATTTCGACATCAAATTTATCCCCACGGTAGACGTGCGCTACATCATGTCCAAGGCACTCAGCGAAAACACCATGTACAACCAACGCATGCGTTTGCTCACGTCCTACGGACACGGCATTTGGATCACGTTTGCGCACACAACAATCACCACGTTCTTGCCCACTTCGCAATATCGCGAACAGCATCCCGATTGGTACAACGATTCCGGAACGCAAGTTTGCTATTCCAACGAAGAAATGCGCCAAGAAATGGTGGAAAAAATCAAAGAAAAGATCAAAAATAACCCCGAAGGCAAGTACGTCATGATTGGCCACGAAGACAACTACGATATGTGCAACTGTGACGACTGCAAAGCTGCAAGAGAGCGTCTTGGCGGCTACGGCGGACAAGAACTGGATTTCACCAATAAAATCGCACAGGAAGTAACCCCGTGGGTGGAAGCAAACTATCCCGGCCGTGAAGTCAAATTCGTGTTCTTCGCTTACGAAACTTCGTCGGAACCTCCCGTAGAATGGGACGAAAAACAAAACAAGTACGTTCCCGTCTACGACGACTTTTCCATTCACAAAAACACAATGCTTTTGTATTGCCCCATCGAAATGGACTTTTCTGAAAAGTTCAACGGCGAAATTAACGACGGAATGTATCAACAACTGCTTGGCTGGTACGAAATTTTCAAATCGCAAGGCGTGGAAAAGAACATTTGCATTTGGACGTACAGTATCACTTCTCACTGCTACACGGCACCCACCAACAACTACGCATATTTCGGCGAACACTACAAAACCATGTCCGATGTCGGCGTAAGTTTCATTATGGACCAATTCGTGCACGATAGTCGTGTGGGGTGCTTCGAGGAATTGCGTTTGTACACAATGTCCAAGTTAATGTACCGCTACGACCTCAGCTACAACGACCTTGTGGAAGATTTCATGGAAAACTACTACAAGGATGCTGCCCCTGCCATGACGGAGTACTACGAATTCTACCGTGCCTACTTGCAGTACTTGCAAGACGAAAAGGCATTCAGTGGTTCACTCACCGTCGAAGCTGCCGACGTTCAGTATTGGCCGGTAAACGTTTGCACCCAACTGATATCCATTTTGGATAAGGCAATGGAGCAAATCGAACCGCTCAAAACGTCCGATCCGGAAACATACAACACCTTGCGTGACAGAATTTTGAAGGAAAAATTCACTCCCATCTATTTGTTGTTCACGCATCACATGTCCTCACTCACTCAAACGCAACAAGAAACGTACTGGAACGAAATCAGCTACATCACCAAGAAATTCAACATGACGTCTTCCATGGAAGGCAAGCAAACGATTGCCGACGATCTAGAGTTGTGGTATTCGCAAATATTTAACTAGGAAAGGAGGAATAACAATGAAACTTGCAAAAAAATTGATGATTGTTTTCCTCTGTGCGGTTTTGGTTGTGGGCGCAGTCGCAACGTTTGCGGCTTGCGACCCCAAAGACCCCGCCGAATCCAAAACAATCAGTTTGGATAAAACCGAATGCACCTTGTCTGTCGACGAAGAACTGTATTTGACGGTAACTACAAATGCAAAAGGCACAATCTCTTGGTCGTCCAGCGATTCAACCGTCGCATCGGTCGATTCCGGTGGCAGAGTTCTAACAAAAAAAGTTGGCACGGCCACAATCACGGCATCTATCGACGATATTTTCGCAACTTGCACGGTTACAGTTGTGGAATCGGCTCAAACGGGCAGTGCAAAACTTCTTGTGGAAGATAATTTGCTTCTTTCCCTCAAAGACGGCGCAGTAGCACTCAACGCACAGTATTTTGCGGAAGGTAGCGACAGCGCAAGCACGGATAAAACAATCACTTACCGCTCTAACGACGAATCCGTCGTAACAGTCTCTGCGGATGGCACCGTAACCCCCGTATCTTTGGGCAAAACGGTGGTGGTTGTAGAATGCGAAGGCATCAGCGCCTCGGTTGTTGCAGATGTCTACACGGCAGGCATTTCCACTCCGCAAGAATGGCTCGATATGATCGTCAATTCCGGTCTTTATCCAACCAAAATCACCACAGACGAACGCTACTATCTCAAAAACGACATCGATTTCACCGACGTAACCTACGATATCGGCTACGTGGCTGACGGAAAAAACAGCAACGGAAAATTTAATGATAAAGGCGAGATCGAAGGTGGCAACCCGTATCATTTCTGTTCGGAAATCAACGGCAATTACCACACGGTGAAAAATATCACTTCTTGGGCGGTCGATAGCACAAAAAATCCCGAGAACCATCAGTCAATTTTTGGTAGAACGGTTGGTGCAACGGTGAAAAACATCGCTTTTTCAAACGTGGTGTTCAATTCTACCAACAGTTTTGGTCTCTGTTCGGTGTTGATGCATCATTTCAACGATATGAGCGGCATTGACCCAATCAGCAACCTTTTGGAAAACGTAAGTGCCGATTTTACCTACAATTTCGATGCCACAAGCGAAAAAGGTTCTTTGGCAACGGGTGTCACGCACAATGCCTATGGTACCAATCTTAAAAACGTGTTTATTTATATGCACGCCGCCAACGAAAGTCAATCTCTCACCGATATGTACAACGAAGTATACGGCTTTGCACAAGCAGAATGGGTGTGGTACGGCGGATCAATGTCCAACGTGATAGCATTGATAGATGTGCCAGCCGGTCAAGCGCAATTTATCAACGACGCCAAGGGCGACCCAATCTACAAACACTCAAAAACAAATTGCTATGCTACCAATTCCGTTGTTCAGGCAGCATACTATGCAAACAAATGCTTTAATCAAACAGTTTGGGACGTAACGGCTCCCGACAAAATTCCTAGTTTTATAAAATAATAATTACTGAAAAGTAATTAAAAAAAATTTAAGGAGGAACTCATGAAAAAGCTTATTCAAACAACCTTGGCTCTTGTTTGTGTGCTGGCAGTGCTTTTTGCTCTCACCGCATGTGTGAAGAACGTCAACGTACAATTGCCGTCCGAACAAGAAGGCTACACGGTTAGCGGTGAAGCAACCGCAGTGAAAGGCGAAAACTACCAATTCACCGTCACAATCGACAACAACTACGAAAAGGGCGAAAACTTTGCTGTTAAAGCAAACGGAACCGCCGTTGTCGAAACAGACGGTAAGTACGTTGTGGAAAACGTGACGGAAGATATCACCGTCACAGTGGAAGGCGTTGTCAAAAAAGCCATCTACAACGTAACCCTTCCCACAGGTGACGGCTACACGGTTAGCGGTGCAGCAAGCGTCATGAAGGGCGAAAGCTACGAATTCACCGTTACGCTTGGTGAAACCTACGAAAAGGGCGAAAACTTTGTAGTCAAAGCTAACGGAACTGCTCTCACCGAAAACAACGGCAAGTACGTTGTTGCAAACGCTACGGAAAACATCACAATCACCGTTGATGGCGTTGTCAAAAAGACGTTCAGAGTGTCTTTCCCCTTGGGCGTTGGCTTCACGGTAGATGGTGCCGAAAAGGTTACCATTGGCGAAAACTACGAATTCACCGTAACGTTTAGTGAAACCTACGAAAAGGGCGAAAGCTTTGCCGTCAAAGTTAACGGCAACGTCGTTGAAGAAACCAACGGCAAGTACGTTGTTGAAAACGTAACGGAAAACCTTTCAATCACCGTCGATGGCGTTGACAAGAAACCCCTTTGCCAGGTAACTCTTCCCGATGCCGAAGACGGCAGCTACACTATAACAGGCGAATCTACCGTCATGAAGGGCGAAAATTACGAATTCACCGTTACAATTGCCGAAGGCTACAAAAAGGGCGAAGACTTTGCTGTTAAAGCAAACGGAAAGGCTCTCACCGAAGTAGGCGGCAAGTACATTGTGGAAAACGTAACGTCTGCCATTGTTATCACGGTGGAAGGCGTGGAAGAAGCTACCCTCAAGGCAACATTCTCTGCCGAAGGTTTCGAAGATGCATTGGAAAACGATGTTGAAGAGTTCTCCTACTCGGCCGAAAACTTCACGTTCCAAATCACTCTTTCCAAGCACTACACACAAAACGCCGATGCAATCAGCGTGTACTACAAAACGGCAGATGGCGAAGAAACGCTTGTCACCCCTGCAGACGGCACTTACACAATCGAAAACCCCCACAAGGATATCGAAATCATCGTCAAGGGCGTTGTTTTGAACACCTACAAGGTAACTTTCTACCGCAACTCTGTTGAAAAACACACTTTGGATGTTTACGCAAAATCCGTTTTGACGGATGATCAACTCAACGCAGCAAAAGCCGCAGTTATCAACGATGGCGAAACCTTCAGCGCATGGGTTGGCGACGTTACGGCACCTATCGAGGAAAACACGGTATTCTACGTCTACACCGAGCCCACTTTCGGCACTGCAGTTGATGGCAGCCCCATCACCGATGCAACCGAAGTCACTGGCGAATATTCCGCAGCAGGCTTCGAAAAGGTTTACAAAATTGAAGGCGCAAAAGGCAACGTATTTGCCGAAATCGATCTTGCAACAGCAAAAGAAGTGCGTTTTGCATTCAAACTTGAACCCGGTTGGATTTTGATTGATGGTTGGATGGTTTATGCTCACATGTCTGATGTTTGGCACGAAGTTGTGATGACCAACGACGCAACGGGCAAATGGACTGTTTCCATAACAGGCCCTGCAGCTGGTGCAACGGAGAACCTCTACACGACAACGTACCAAGGCGCAACGCTTTCCGAAATCTTTGCAAATTGGAATTTCTGTTTCACAAATAGTGCGGAAGAATCTGTTGGCGCAAATGTTCGCATCACTGAACTTCGCAAAACGGACTACACACTCTATGTTGGCGAAGTGATCACTACCGGTGCCCCTGCAGAAGGTTTCACTGTTTCTACAGATAAAGTTGCCCCTGCAGACTTCAGCAGTGTATATAATCTCAAAACAGTTCCTGCCGGCACGAAGTTTGCCGATGTGGATATTTCCGGATACAGCGAAGTCAAGTTCTACTTTATAGCGGCCCAGGGTTATTTTAATGTTAATGGTTGGGGTGCTTATGCCGAAAATGCAGCCACAGGAAACAATTGGGTGTCAGTTGTACTCACTAACAACGGTGGTGGCACTTGGGCAATCACGATTAACGGACAACTTCAAGCTTCGAATGACGATAAACCGTCGAATCCCTATGCATATACGGCCACCGGTTCAACTCTTAAAGCCGTACTGGATTCTTGGTTTAGTTTTGCCGATGTTAAAGAAGAAGGTACGTATCTCACCGAAGTTCGTGGTATCAAGGCACAAGCTAAAGTTTTAATCGAAGGCGGTGTACTTAAATCAGATACAACGCAAGATGCAACAGAAGAAGCTCCCGCCGGTTTTGAAAAAACATATCTCTTTAACACGGGAAATTACACAACAAGTCTTCCTTTTTCCGACGTTGACGTTTCTGAATATGCAGAACTGTGTTTTGCGTACAAGTCGTCCAGTTGGATGCTGTTTGCAGGCTGGAGCAAATATTTGCACGAGGTCGACAAATGGGTGTCTGTTGTGATGAAACAGACCGAAATTGGTAAGTGGGATGTTAGTGTGTACAGCACTCAAACCACTCAAACCTTCACTTACGAAGGCGACAAGTTGAGCGAGATTCTTAAGTCATGGTGTAATAACGTAGGAAATACAGACTTTTACTTCACCGAACTCCGTGGCACAAAAGCGGCATAACATATCAAATTTACGTGCAAGTAGGGAAGACGGAAACGTCTTCCCAAAAGCACAAATACCGGTTTTGAAAAATTGTACCGAATGATTATTGTTTATCCAATCATTCGGTACGTTGCTCAAAACAGCAATCACAAGGGTTCATTTTGACAGTTCAACCGCCCAAATTGCAACTTTGCTTTGAAGTTTTGCACGTAAAACAAGGTTAAATTTCTTGCGGTTTTTCAACAGTCGAACATTTGCTGGCATTTTTGAAGTTATCAACAAATTGCTAACAGCAATCACAAGGGTTCATTTTGACAGTTCAACAAACAAAACAACAACTTTGTTTTGCAGTTGCACATGGATAACAATGCTTCACAGTTTTTTCGTATCCTAGCGACCGAACGCCTACCGGCATTCCCAACGCAATCGAAATGTTTCCTTAAAAACCTTGATTCAATCGTGGGACGAATTTTTCCGTCCCCCTTTGAAAAGAGGCAAATCATTTTTTTTGCCTCTTCTCAAAGGGAAATTCACGAAATTTCTTGAAAAATGTAGTCTTGCGTTTCCATTTTACACCGGACGACTTGTCGTCCCTTGGCTCTCACTCTGGGAGAGCTGTCACGAAGTGACTGAGAGGGTTAAAAACGCAACCTCAATCAAGGCTCCTTTGTGTAAAGGGAGCTGTCAACGCAGTTGACTGAGGGATTGACATCAA
>CAZADD010000012.1:0-25222 GCA_964483825.1 uncultured Oscillospiraceae bacterium | reverse complement strand
GAAATCAAGTACGAATGGGCAAGAATTCCTCACTTCTACCGTGCGTTCTACGTGTACAAGTACTCCACAGGTATCATTTCCGCAGTGTGCATTGCCGAAAAGATTTTGAAAGAGGGCGCACCCGCCGTTGAAAACTACAAAAAGTTCCTGTCTTTGGGCGGAAGCATGGATCCCGTTTCCGAACTTAAAGTTGCCGGCGTAGATTTGACTAGCGAAGAACCCTTCAAAATTGTCACAAAATCTTTCGAAGACACCTTGCGTGAATTGGAAGAACTTTGCAAATAGTTTTTTCGGGTTAACGGTAAAAATTACAAGCGACGTGCGCCGTTCGTTTAGCGGTGCGTGTCGCTTGCGTTTTTTGTGAGATTTTTTTGAAAACCGTTGCTCAAAAAGTGCAGTCATGCGTGCCTGTGACTCGGCGACGCACGGTAGCATATTTGCAATACGTTCGTGGTTTTTGAGGTACTTTCAGGGAATGCGGCGGCGGTTGGTGTAAACAACGGCAAAAAATTAAAATATATTTTTGTGTTCAACAAAATAAAAGTTGCACGCACAAGCTGCGTGATGGGAGGAGGTTATTGTGGTAACGATAGGTAGCAAAAAGTTAAGTGTCACGGTGGATACGGTGGGGTCTTGTTTGGCCTCCGTTTGGGATAAGCAAAACAACCGAGAATTGTTGTGGCAAAAAGATCCGTCGGTGTGGAACGGCCAAGATCTCATCACTTTCCCTGTGATAGGTCACCCTTCCTACTTTGCAAAAGGCAAAAAGTACATTTGCGACGGCAAACACGGTTGCGTGCGCTACAAGCAGTTCGAAGTGATTTCGGTAACGGAAAATACGCTATCGTTGCGCAGTGCCGCTAACGAGGAAACTTTGCGGCAGTACCCCTACAATTTTGTTTTGACAACGCATTTTGCGGTGGAAGAAGACCAATTGACCGTGACGTACGTGGTGGAAAACGCCGACGGCGAAAAAATGCCATATTACATTGGCGGACATCCCGCATTGCACGCCAAGGATGGACGCGGCGAACTTGTATTTCAAAACGTGGAACGCCCGACAGTGCATTTGCTGGATGCCGACGGAAAAATTTATCAAAGTCACGTTTTTGGCGAAATTAAATCGCTGTTTGTGGATAAAGACTTGATGGAACGTTATCCCACGGTTATTTTCAGCAATTTCAAGTCCAACAAGTACATGCTTGTGACGGAAGACGCGAACTACGAATTTTCGTGCGACGCCCCCGTTTTGGGGCTTTGGAGCCAACCTTTCGGCGGCGATTACATATGCGTGGAACCGTGGTGGGGATTGAGTGTTGAAGCAGATATGCCGGAGGAATTGTCACAGCGCAAGTTTGTGAATATCACCGATAGCGCAACGAGCTACTCCTACAAGGTACGTTTTGTATCTAAATAGGTTTTGTGGCAAATCGGATTAACGAATTCAATCGTTTGGCGCAAGTGTGCCGTTGTAAAATTTAATATGCCGTATGTTCGAAAAAAAATCGAAATTTGTTGCATTTTTTGCGATAATTGTGTACAATGATGTTGTCAATTGACAAGCGGTGGGTAAAAGCAATGGGTTTTTCCACGAATTTATTAAAATACATTATGGCGTTAGCAAAAGGGGCTCTGGTGGGCTCCTTTTCCCTTTATCCAGATATTTCACTTGAAACGGTTTGAATATTTGCTGTGATAGCACACCATGTTTGTCACGTTGTTGCATTTTTGCTGTTATCCCGTGAAAAATTGCCCACATCGGTTAGAATTTTGAAAACATGTTGTGTAATAGTGCAGCTTTGTTGCAAATCTTCATTCTTTTTTCTAACAAACGATTGACAATTTTTGTTGTAGTTGGTATTATATTAAGGCTAATGTGAATTTGTGCTGATATGGCTCAGGAGGTAGAGCACGTCCTTGGTAAGGACGAGGTCACCAGTTCGAATCTGGTTATCAGCTCCACAAAAACTGGTCTTGGTACGTCAAACGTGTCAAGGCTAGTTTTTTTTGTGCTTGTTGTTAGGTAAGCGGTTGACTTAGCGGACAACACACGATATAATATACTAAACTGGGTTAAGTAATTTCGGGAGGCTGGCAATGGCAGTCAAAAAAGAAGTGGATTTTGTTTTCAATCATTTGATGCAAAGTCAATCTTTCACGTTGCAAAAATTGTTCAACGACACCAACACGGGAATTGGCGGTGTTCTTCGCATTTTGAGGGAAACGTCTTCGCCGATTTCTGCACGAAAAATAAGCGAAATGATGTGCGTTAGCGAGGCCAGAGTTGCCGTACTGTTAAGAAAAATGCAAAATCGCGGCTACGTTTCCAAGCAAAAGGACAGTAACGATGCACGGGTTACCATTGTTAAACTAACAAAAAAAGGCGAAGTGCAAGCGGAAAACCTTCGCTACTTGTTGTGCCAAAACATTGCAACAATTATCGACACTTTGGGCTTTGAAAAGTTGCAGCAGTACGTAACGTTGACGGAAGAAATCAACGTAGCCATAAAAGACCACTTGCCGTTGCCGCCGGAAATAGAATAAAAAAAATTATAATAATACTTAACTAGGTTAAGCAAACTGAGGGAGGGTAACATGAAAAAAATCACGAAGATTTGGTTGAGTAGCTGGTTGTACGTCATCACTTTGGTGAGCGGTGTCGTAATTGGCGTTACCGTTGAAAAATGGTACGGTTTGTCGTTGCAAACAAAGATATTTGCGTTTGCCACAGCATTGCTACCTTTGCATGTTTTGGAAGAGTGGCGTTTTCCTGGCGGATTTCATTATATGTACAACATAATGGTCCAATCGAAACAGCCCGACCGCTACCCGATGAACCAATTGTCGGATATGTTCACCAACATGATAGGTATCGTATTCGGAATAGTGGTGCTTTGTGTCGGCGTAAATTCCGTCTTCATGGTGATGCAACTGTTTTTGTGTGTGGCGGAAATATTCGGTCACACCAAGGGCGGCATTTTTTCCTACAAGAAATTCAAGGAAAACGGCAAGAAAACAATATATAATCCCGGATTTTTTACCACTGTATTCGGATACTTGCCCGTGGCGGCAGCAATCATTTTTTCTTTTGTAACGGATGCTTTTCCGTTTTGGTGGCAGTGGCTTGTAGGCGTTGGTTGCGGCATTGTTTTGGGGGCAATTTCTTTGAAACTTCCCGAAAAAATACTTCAAAACGAAAACACGCCCTACGGCTATGATTGGGGTAACGGCTATTTTCAAAGGTTCACTCAACAACACGACGTATAAGGGGTTTTCAACAATTTTTGACGACACACCAAACGTAACGGATATTTTCTTGTTGAACAAGAGCCGTTTCCTATGTAAAAAGACGAGCACGGCAAACGGCAACAAAAGCAACCTTTTCGGCGCATTGTGACGCTTTTTTCGAATAACGTTATTTGAATTTTTCGACAATGGCGCAGCTTGCATACGCAAAAATTAATCAATGTGCAAAAAAAAACAAGGTTCGGTACAAAACGTATCGAACCTTTTTGCAATGTGAGTTTTCAAAATATTAACAATGTTCCGTTAGGTAAGTTTCACGGATAAGGATTGTAATTATACCCAAATTTTGTGCAATGCGTTTCGTGATGTGTCAACGGCACATTAGTTAATTTTTTTCGCTAATGTTTCCACGGCGTTAAGTAGTGCGTAACATTCTTGTTTGGTGGTTACGCAAGAAACGGAAGCACGAACAACGCCTTGCTTGGACGTATTCAAATATTTATGCATAAGCGGTGCGCATTGCAAGCCCCCTCTAACAACTATATCGAAGTCGTTTGCCAATTTGTCCGCCACAAAATTGCTGTCGGCGTTGCCAACGTTGAACGCCACAATGCCGCTTTTGTTGGTCGGGGAATAAACTTTCACGTTGGGTACGGAGGCCAAACCGTTCAAAATCAGTTTTTGCATGTTTTCCACGTTTTCGCCGTTTTGTTGCCAATTTTTTATCCACCAATCCAAGCCGGCGTTCATTGCCATGATGGCAGGCGTGGGCAGCGTACCCGATTCCAAACCGTCCGGTACGGTGGTGGGCTGAACGTACAAGTGGCTTTCCGTTCCCGTTCCGCCAAATGTGATGGGGCGAGGAATGGCATTTTTGTTAAAAAGTAAGGTTCCTGCACCTTGCATGGCGTGCAAACCTTTGTGTGCACCCAGTGCAACCATGTCTATATCCAAGTTGTGCATATCCGCAGTGAAGTATCCGGCCGATTGTGCACAGTCTACCAAAAACAAGGCGTCGCTCAAGTGAGCAAAATGTCCCAACTCATGCAAATTTTGGCGCGTTCCGGTAACGTTGCTGGCATGAGAAACACACAAAAGCCGAGTGTCGTTTTTCCACACTTTTTGAACGGAATCTAGCGTTATTTGTCCTTCGTCATTGGGAAACACAACGTCAACTTCGGCAAATCCTTGCTTTTTCAGCTGCATCGCGGTGCGCAAAACGGCATTGTGTTCCGTTGCCGAAACAACTATATGTCCCCTTCTTGCATTGCCCAATATGGCCAAATTCAATGCTTGTGTACATCCCGAAGTAAAAACAACGTGATTTTCGCCGTCATTTCGGTACAAAAGCGACAGTTTTTTGCGCGTTTCGGCCAGTTTTTCTTGCAAAAAGAAGGCGTGCTTGTTGTTGCCGCGGTTGGGGTTGAACGGATACTTTGTCAAACAGTCGTGCACTGCGTCAATAACGTTTTGGGGTTTGAAGTTGGTGGTTGCTGCATTGTCCAGATAAATCATTTTGTTTTCACTCACTTTTTTCGTTAAAAAACAGTAGTATATTCTATGACAAAAAGTTTTGCGTATGTCGACGGCACACTTTTTGTTTGCGGTGTCACCGATTCACACATATATTTTCCGTCAAGTAAAATAGAATAGTAAAGTTTTGCGTTAACTTGTTGCGAGATTACATAAGGAGGAAAAAATGCAGTACGTTATTGCCGTCTACCGTTCTCGTAACGTTTCCATGCAAGCCTACAACTACTTGATCAAAAACGGAATTGTCGCTTCACTTATTTCCACGCCAAGAGGTGCAAACGTCGGTTGCGGATTGTCCGTGAAGTTTGCCTATGCCGATTTTTCCGCCGTTTCGTCGGCACTTTCCCGCGGCGAAACTTTCGTTGGATTTTTCGTCGTGCGCAACACCGTGAACGGGACGGTTATTTCTAGGCTATAAAAGGTAAAATTTCCCAAATAGCTCTTGAAAAAACTGGCAACTAGGAGTATAATATACTATACACTGGGTTAATGTTGGTTTGTTTGTCAATTTGCAAGTCAAGCGGGCTGTTTCCAACTTCAACTTTAGCAAGAAAAAAAACAAGGCGTTGCCAACAAAAGCAACGTGCAAACTTGGTTCCTAGGTGTGGTGCCCCAGTATTGGCACGGAAAGGTGTGTATGACTAACGTGGAAGAAATAATGCGGCGGTTGGCAAAAGATTTCCCCGACGCAAAAAGTGAATTGAATTTTAATTCGCCTTTTGAATTGTTGGTGGCGGTCATTTTGTCGGCTCAATGCACGGATAAGCGTGTGAATTCGGTGACGCCGAATTTGTTTGCGTTGGCCAACACTCCCCAACAAATGGCACGGTTACCCATCGAAAAAATCGAGGAGATAATTCGTCCGTGCGGATTTTACCGCAACAAGGCGGCATTTTTGAAGCAGGCCTCGCAAGATATAGTCAGCCGTTTTGGCTGTGTTGTTCCAGGCAATTTGGAAGATTTGCGCACGCTTGCTGGCGTGGGCAGAAAAACCGCAAACGTCGTCTACGCCGTCGGTTTCGGCGGCAATGCGATAGCGGTGGATACGCACGTGTTTCGTGTATCCAACCGATTGGGTTTGGCAACTGCCACAAACGTTTTGGATACGGAAAAACAACTTATGCAAGTTCTACCCGAAGATAAGTGGGGCGACAGTCACCACTACATTTTGTTGCACGGCCGCTATGTGTGCAAGGCTCAACGGCCGCTGTGCGACAAGTGTTCGGTAAAAGATTTGTGTCGCTATCACAACGAGGGGAAACAATGAAAGACTTTGTCACGCAGGAAAGCAACCGCTGTTTGCAATGCAAAAATCCGCAGTGCAAAAACGGCTGTCCGATAAAATACGACGTTCCA
The DNA here is from genome assembly GCA_964483825.1 of uncultured Oscillospiraceae bacterium. Lineage (GTDB taxonomy): Bacteria > Bacillota > Clostridia > Christensenellales > CAG-314 > Fimimonas. The sequence goes on along the minus strand of CAZADD010000012.1, from coordinate 19,087 downwards.
CAGTTTATGAACGAAGCCAAACACGGCAACTTTTCAAATGCGGCGGCCGTAGTGGGTCATCCGTTCGGCGAAGTGTGCGGTTACGTTTGCCCAAGGGACAAGCAGTGCAAGGGACATTGCGTGCTGTCGTCCAAGGGCAACGGCGTCGACGTAGGCTTGGTGGAACGGGAAGTGTTTTGTCAAGCGTCCGTTTGGCAACAAAAGGATAACCGGCTTTGCGGTGTCAGCGTTGCCGTCGTGGGCGGCGGCGTTTCCGGCATTACTTTTGCGCATGCTTGCTGGCGGCACGGTGCCGACGTAACGGTGTTCGAGCGAAATCAACTTTTGCACACTTTGCAAAGTATCCCCGATTTTCGTTTACCAAAAGAATCGCTGAACCGTATAATTTCGGCGGTGCAAAACAGCTCCATAAAGGTGCAAAAAGTAAACGTAAAACACGCCGACGTGGAAAAAATGCAACAGCAATTCGACGTGGTGTACTTGGCTTGCGGCATCACCGTTCCCAACACTTTAAGGGTGGAAGGCGAAGGTTACGCAACCGTTGCCGACGATTTTTTGCGTCAAAAACCGTTTGGAAAAACTGTGGTGATTGGCGGCGGCAACACGGCAATGGATTGTGCACGCAAAAATGTGCGCGAAGGTTTCCCAACGGTTGTGGCTTACCGCAGAAGTCGTGCGGATATGCCAGCGTTTTGTTCGGAAATTGATTTGGCCGAGCAAGAAGGGGTGCAATTTGTGTTTAACGTTGCCCCGGTGCAACTCCAAAAGGAAGGTTCGCTTGTTTTGACGCTTGCAAAAACCGTATCCGAGGGGCGTGGAAAGTTGGTCGTCACCGACGAAACATTCACCGTTTCTTGCGATTGCGTTGCCGTTGCAACGGGCAGTTCCTACGACAAGTCCGTCTATCCGGCCGAGTGGCGGTTGCAAGTGGACGAAAATAACAGAGTTTGTCAAAATATTTTTGCCGGTGGCGATGCGGCAGGCAAAAACTTGGTGGCAGAAGCGGTTGCCGATGCACTGAACGCATTCAAAACCGTTTTCAAGGAGTACAAGAGGTAGTTTATGTTTATAGATAAAGTCAAAATTTTCATCAAAGCAGGCAACGGCGGAAACGGTTCCGCCAGTTTGCACACGGAAAAATACGTGCCTAACGGCGGCCCGGACGGCGGTGACGGAGGCAAGGGCGGCGACATTGTGTTCGTTGCAACGGCGGCGGAAAACACGCTGAACACATTCCATTTTCAAAAGCATTTTCGTGCCGAAAACGGTGCGGACGGCGGCAAAAAGAACTGTTACGGTAAGTGCGGAGCCGATTTGATTGTCAAGGTGCCCGTTGGAACGGTTGTAAAAACGGCGGACGGACAAATCGTGGCCGATATGTATTCCGACGGTCAACGCGAAGTCATTTTGAAGGGCGGTCGCGGTGGCCGTGGCAACAAACATTTTGCCACCCCCAGAAGACGTTCCCCTTCGTTTGCCGAACACGGTGTAAAAACGGAAGAACACGAAATAATTTTGGAATTGAAAACCATTGCCGATGTTGGTCTTGTCGGTTTTCCCAACGTGGGCAAAAGCACGCTGTTATCGGTGGTTTCCGATGCAAAACCGAGAATTGCAAACTATCATTTCACAACTTTATCACCTAATTTGGGCGTAGTTTCCTACTACGACAAAACTTTTGTCGTGGCGGATATCCCCGGTCTTATCGAAGGTGCAAGCGACGGTGCCGGTTTGGGACACAGTTTTTTGCGCCACATCGAGCGTACCCGAGTTTTGGTGCACGTGTTGGATATTTCCGGTAGCGAAGGGAGAGATCCCGTTGCGGATTTCAATTTGATCAACAGCGAACTGTTCAAGTACGACGAAACGCTGAAAGAACTGCCCATGATTGTCGTTGCAAACAAAATGGACATGCCCTGTGCGGAAGAAAATTTGCAGCGCTTCCGTGCGGAATTTCCTCAGTACAGTGTGGTGCCCATGACCACGATAATTCACGAAGGTGTGGAAGATTTGCTCAAAATTTTGGTGGACGTATTGGAAAAATTGCCACCGGCACAGCCCATCGAGTACCAAGCCGTGTCGTTGGAACAGGAAGAATCCTACGATTTCCAAATTGAAGTTTTGGATGAAGACGTGTTCGAAGTCGTGGGCGGATTGGTCAAAATTTTGTCACGCAAGGTCAACATGGACGACTACGACAGTTTTGGCTACTTCCAACGCGTAATGAAAGAACGTGGTGTCATCACGGCATTGCGTCATGCGGGCGCAAAGGACGGCAGCACCGTCATCGTGGGCGAATTGGAATTTGATTTTGTAGACTAGGAGAAAATTGCGTTATGATAACGACAAAACAAAGAAGTAAACTAAAAGCAATGGCAAACACCTTGCGTCCGTCCGTTACGGTGGGCAAGGACGAATTGACGGAAAACGTCTTGGCGGAAATTGCAACTGCGCTGTATCACAAAGAATTGGTTAAAGTTGCGTCGCTAAAAAGTTGCACCGTCAGCGCAAAAACAATGTGCGCATGTGTTTGCGAAGAATTGCAATGCGAACCGGTGCTGTGTGTAGGCAACAGGTTTGTCGTGTACAAAAGAAGCGAAAAGGAAGGCATCGAACACTTGGAATTTTAATATCTCTTCGGGAGGTTTTTATGAAAAGAAAAGAATGCATAGCAATGATACTTGCCGGCGGGCAGGGCAGTCGTTTGGGTGTGCTAACAAAGCACGTCGCCAAACCTGCGGTGCAGTTCGGTGGCAAGTATCGAATTATCGATTTCCCGCTAACCAACTGTGTGCAGTCGGGTATCGATACTGTTGGAATTCTCACGCAGTACAAGCCGTTGGAACTTAACACCTACATCGGTAACGGTCAGCCGTGGGATTTGGACGTTGATGACGGCGGCGTGTACATTTTGCCACCCTACATGCGAGAAAAAGAGGGCGAATGGTACAAAGGCACGGCAAACGCCATCTATCAGAACTTGGAATTTATCGACAAGTTCAATCCGGAGCATGTTCTCATTTTGTCCGGTGACCACATCTACAAAATGAACTATGCGCACATGCTCAGCTATCACAAAAAGCACAATGCCGACGTAACCATTGCAATGTTGCCGGTGGATCCGTCCGAAGCATCCCGTTTCGGAATTTTGTCTTGCGACGATAGCGGAAGAATAGTTTCTTTCGAAGAAAAACCCGCTCATCCCAAAAGCAACACGGCTTCCATGGGAATTTACATATTCAAATGGAGCGTTTTGCGCCAAGCGCTGATTGCCGACGAACACGACGAAAAAAGTTCCAACGATTTTGGCAAGAACGTCATTCCCACACTGTTAAACAGTGGTATGGCATTGTTCGGCTATCAATTCAACGGCTATTGGAAGGACGTTGGAACAGTTTCCAGTTTGTGGCAATCCAACATGGACTTGTTGGACTTCGACAGCCTGAATCTGGATGACGAAACGTGGCCAATTTTGTCCCGTTCCACTCTTATGAGTCCGCACTTTATCGGCGCTCACGCCAAGGTTAGCCACAGTTTGATAACGGAAGGCTGCTACGTGGACGGAAACATTCGCCACAGCGTAATTTTCGACGGCGTAACGGTGGAAAAGGGTGCTGAAGTTGTGGATAGTGTTGTGTTATCAGGTGCCACAATCCGTTCCGGTGCAAAAGTCAGCCGTACCATCGTGGGCGAAGGCGCAGTGGTCGGTTGCCAATCCACAGTTGGGTTCGGCGGCAGTGAAGAATTCGTTTCGCCTTACTGTTCCGACGGCGTTTCGCTGATAGGCGAAAAAGTCGTTGTGGAAGACTGCAAGCATTTTGCCGGTAACAGCATGATAGTGGAAGCAGGAGGAAAAGACAATGATTGACACAATGGGCGTTATTCTCACTTCTAACAACGATTGCGAAATGGGCGAACTCACACGTGTGCGCAGCGTTGCGGCAATTCCTTTTGCAGGCCGCTACCGTTTGGTAGATTTTGTGTTGTCCAACATGGTCAACAGCGGAATTATCAACGTGGGCGTTGCCACCGACTACAACTATCAGTCGTTAATGGACCATTTGGGTAGCGGCAAACCGTGGGGTTTGGCCCGCAAAAAGTACGGTCTTACTTTCCTTCCGCCGTTTTCGGCAAACAATTTCGAAGGCGACGAACGCATGAAAATGCTTGTGAACATTTTGCACTACATGAAGCGTTCGCAACAAAAATATATCATCGTTGCCGATTGCAACAACGTGTGCAATTTCTCTTTCGACGAAGTTTTGGAACAACACCGTGAAAGCGGTGCGGAACTTACCGTGGTGTATACGGAATCGGAAGAAAACAGCCACGTGTATTTGGACGTTCAAGGTTCGTCTGTTGTGGATTTCACCACAAAAAAGAACGGCGAAAAGGCTTGCAGCCCCGTCGGATACTACGTTTTCACCAAGGAACTGTTGGTTAATGTTTTGGAACGTTGCCAAATGCTGGGAAAACACAATTTCTACAGCGATTTGTTGGGTACGTTCATTTCTCGCGGCAAGGTTGGTGCCTACAAGTTCGACGGTTACATTGCCCGTGTTTCCGATACGAACAGCTACTTCAAAATTTCTATGGATTTGATGGATTCCGACGTTCGCAAAAATTTGTTCTTTGCGGATAAGCGAATTCTCACCAAAGTAAAGGATAAAATTCCCACAAGGTATCTTTTCGGTGCCGACGTTTCCTCCAGCATGATTGCCGACGGTTGCGTCATCGACGGAAAGGTGAAAAACAGCATATTGTCCCGTGGCGTTAAAATTGAAAAAGGCGCCGTCGTGGAAGATTGTATCGTGATGCAAAACAGCGTCATTTCGGAAAACGTTCATTTGCGTTGTTGCATCATCGATAAGGACTGTGTTATTTTGGCTAACCGCGAACTTGTCGGACAGCCCGATTTCCCCATCGTTGTGGGCAAACGCCGCACAATCTAACAAAAAGCAAAATTTTTACGGGTGAACAATGAATATTTTCTATTTTTCGGCAGAAGTGGAACCGTTTGCTAAAAGCGGCGGTCTTGGCGACGTTATGGGCGCATTGCCCAAAGCCGTTGCGGCGCAAGGTCACAACGTGTGCGTGGTTATGCCCTATTATTGCGACGTTATCAAACCGCAGTACCGTGTTGAAATGCAATTTGTCGGCTATTTCTACACCGACGTGAATTGGCGGCACCAGTACGTGGGCGTTTTGTCGTTGCAAAGGGACGGCGTTACCTACTACTTTTTGGATAACGAGTACTATTTCCAAGGTCCGATGTATTGCTTTGCAGATAACGAACGCTTTGCCTATTTTTGCAAGGCATCGTTGGATTTGGTGTGTTGGTTGAACGTCCGTGCCGATGTGTTGCATTGCAACGATTGGTCCACCGGCTACATTCCTGTGTTGTTGGATGCTTTCTATCGTAACACCGAACAACTTGCTCACGCAAAGACGGTGTACACAATTCACAATTTGCGCTACCAAGGTTGGCAGGGCGTGGAAGAGGCAAAAAATCTCACAGGACTTTCCGACTACTATTTCACCGACGACAGATTGCTGCACAATGGCGGTGTTAACTTGATGAAAGCGGCAATCGTGTTTTCCGATGCCGTCACAACCGTTTCTCCCACCTATGCAAAGGAAATTTGCACCGATTGGTACAGCGAAGGTTTGGGTAACGTCATCAAGCAGTACAAGTACAAAATGACGGGCATTTTGAACGGCGTGGACTACACGGTGTATAACCCTCAAACGGACGGTTGCTTGTGGCAAAACTACAATGCGGAAAATGCCGAAGAAGGCAAAGCGCACAACAAAAGTTTGTTGCAAAAGCAGCTCAATTTGCCGTTGCGCCCCGAAACGCCTATGGTGGGCATCATTTCTCGCTTGGTAGACCAAAAGGGATTGGATATGGTTGCCGAAATTGCCGAAGAACTGTTGCAACACGATTTTCAGTTGGTTGTTTTGGGCACGGGTGAAAGCCGCTACGAGGAATTTTTCCGCCATCTTGCCCGCAACTATCCGCAAAAGGTTTCCGCAAACGTGTTTTTTGATAACACTTTGGCGCACAGAATCTACGCTTCGGCAGATTTTTTGCTTGTTCCCAGCGTGTTTGAACCGTGCGGATTGACGCAACTTATTGCTTTGCGCTACGGTGCCGTTCCCATTGTGCGTGAAACGGGCGGTCTTTTCGACACCGTCACCAGCTATAATGAACAAACGGGGCAAGGCAACGGATTTTCCTTCACTCATTGCAACGCTCACGATTTGGCCTACACGGTTAAGCGTGCATTGCATTTCTACTACGAAAAGAAGGATATCTACCGTGAACTTCGTCACCGTGGCATGACGCAAGATTACAGTTGGAAGCAAAGTTGCGAAGCCTACGTGGGATTGTACAAAAATTTGCTTGGCAAGGACTAGTTTGGGATGAAAATAGCAGTTTTTGCCGATTTGCACAACAGCGTAAGCGCAATGGACACCGTTGCAAGAATAGTTGCGGCGGAAAAACCCAACAAAGTGGTGTTTTGCGGCGATCTTTTCGGCGGCTACGGCGATAGTAAAATCGTTGCGGAAAAGGCGGAAAGCTTGGACGGCACGTTGTATTTCGTTCGTGGCAACAACGATTGGTCGGGCGAAAGGTTTTTGCGCGGCGGCATGGACGACTACGCCGTTATGTATCACTTCGAGCGCACGTTGTTTTTCACGCACGGCGACAGATACAACAAGTACAATATTCCCGTTTTGCTGAAAGAAAACGACGTGTTGGTGTACGGACACACTCACACGGCACTTTTGCAAAAGCACAACGGATTGTTCGTTGCTAACGTCGGCTCCGTTGCCAAGCCAAGGGACGGCCACTGTTGCTACGCAATTTTGGACGAAAACGGCATTGTTTTCAAAAACGTGAACGGTGCAAAAATTTCGGAAATGTTTTTCTATGCCCACTTAAACGACTAATGTATTTGAAATTTTGTAATATAATGCGTGATTTCTGAAAACAATTCAATGATAAAAATAAAACGATCTCGTGCATAATTGCGCAAAGATCGTTTTTTTGTTTTTAAGTTTGTATAATAATCACAATTTGGACATGATTTCTTGTCTTTTGGTGTCATATTCTTCCTTGGTGATATCGTTTAGCATGAATTCACGTTTCAGTGCTATCAAATCTTGCGCTGTAGCAGTTCCGTTTTGCGCAAATATCGCACGATATTCTTCTTCGGAAATCAAGTCTATCGAACGTAGAAGTTCAAGTTTTTCAATTCGTTTGTTTTCTTGGTTTAATCTCACTTCTGATTTTACTTCTTCGTGATAAGAATTCTTTGCTATATCGCAAGTCTTATCAACTAATGCAGCAATGCCGTAAACTATTGAATAACAAAATAAAGAACAGAAAATGCCGCATACGAGTATAGATATTCCCGTAAGAATTGTAGCTATACTTACCCAGGTGTAACATGTATAAACTGTGGCCATAAGCACTGATATTGATATTCCGATAATTAGTAAGGCTTTTGCTAGTCCTCTGATGTTGCTTCCGTCTTTTTGATGCATAATATGTTTCTCCTTTAATTATTGTGTGGATACTTTGCGGTTCTCTAATTATAGAGAACAGCTACATTATACTCTCTAATTTTAGAGAAGTCAACCTATAAAACCTAAAAACACTCTAAAATTAGATACATGAAAAACAAAATTGCGGAAAGATTGAATGAACTACTGAATGAAGAAAAAATAACAGTCAACAAGTTAGCCACTGATTTGATGATATCCAATTCGGTTGTTTATTATTGGGTACAAGGAAAAACCACGCCCAATGCGGATTATATAATTGCCCTTGCTGAATATTTTAACGTTAGTGCGGATTATTTGCTTGGGATAAAAGATGCCTATTGATAACAAGTTCTACGTCACAAAAAGTAGTGTGTCGTTTTAGTTAAAAATGCTGCCGTGAATTACATTACAACAAGTTCATTGCACTTGGAATCACACATATATAATATAGCTCCGTGTCAAATGTTGGGGACAATAAGTTTTGCTCCAACCGTAAATATCGACTCATAAAAAACAGCTGTCTGCAAGCATTGCACTGAAAGACAGCTGTTTTTTGGTTATTCGAATTATTCAATCATTGTGTTGCAAAATTTGGCTTTTCAGCGACACAATTAGTGTATTTTTCAAAAAAAACGCAAACAAGTTTTGGAACCGTAATACCCGACACGGTTTTGTCTATGTGATTTTCAATTTTATATCAATTGTGAAGTCCCAAATTCCGTTTATAGGCAAAATATTTTGCGTATTTAAGTGCAGGCAAATGGTAAAGAAAGCGGTGCTCTACAACATTTGTTGAGGCCAAGCGGTGCACAGGTTGCTTTGCGCTTTGCAAAAGAAGCAAGTTTTGCGTTTCAAATATTTCCTTGTCGCTCTTTTTTTTAGTAAATATAGTTTTTTTTACAATTTATTTCCGCAAATTTTTCCATTGTGGGGATTGCAATACGGAAAACATAAAGTCACGCAAAAAACGGTGTTTTGGGGGCAAAATGTAATTGGCAAAGTGCCAAAAATTGCAAAAATGCAAAAAAATCACAAAGTCGCATTTTGTCGAAACATCACGCCAAGTCGCGTCAATGCAAGAGATATAAGCTAAACTTTGCTTTTCTGTACATTTCAAGTTTTTTTGTCTGTTTACAAGTGTCCGGTTGTGTGGTACAATAAGCAAGTAAAAGGTGGAGTTTTTTCCACTTGCAAATAAGTGACGCACGCTCTCAAAATTCAAGTTGTTGTGTGCGTCAAAATCAGGAGGCAAGCCTTAATGAAAACATTCAGGGGCGGAGTTCACATCCCCGATAACAAATCGCTTGCGGAATTCGTGTCCATCGAGCAAATGCCCAGTGTGGCCGACTACTTTGTGCCGTTGTCACAGCACGTGGGAAGTCCTGCCGAGTTGGTTGTCAATGTGGGTGACGAAGTTTGCGAAGGCCAGTTGTTGGCACGAGCGTCGTCAGCCGTTTCCGCAAACGTGCATTCACCCGTGTGCGGCGAAGTAATCGAAGTGGTGAAACACAAAAATTCCCGTGGCATTTTGGTGGATTGCGTTCACGTGAAATCCAACGGCAAACAAACGGTGCAAACCATGCCCGTTTTGGAAAATCCCACAAAAGAGCAAATTATTCAAAGAATTGCCGATGCCGGCATCGTGGGCATGGGCGGCGCAGGTTTCCCCACGGCGGTGAAGGTGCAAAGCAAGGACCCCGTCGACACCTTGATTATCAACGCGGCGGAATGCGAGCCCTATCTCAACTGCGACAACCGTTTGATGGTGGAGCGTGCTCAACAATTTGTGGATGGCGTTCGACTGTTGGCCGTTGCGTGCGACGTTAAAAACGTGTTCATCGGCATCGAAGCCAACAAAACCGAGGCGTATTCGGCATTGGTTGCGCTTGACGGCGTAATTTCCGAAAAGGATCCCAAGTTCGACGGCGATATCGTCGTTGTTAAATGCAAAACGAAGTATCCCCAAGGTGCGGAAAAAATGTTGGTAAAAGCATGCGTCAATCGCATTGTGCCGGTGGGAAAACTGCCATCTTCGGTGGGTTGCGTGGTGTGCAACGTGGCAACGGCCTATGCCGTGTGGAACGCTGTCCAAAACGGAATTCCCCTGTACAAACGCACAATGACAATTTCCGGCGGCGGTGTGGGCAATCCTCACAATTTGGAAGTGCGTATCGGCACTCCGCTTTCGTCCATCGTTGAATTTTGCGGCGGCTTGTTGAGTGACACCGTAAAGTTAGTGTGCGGCGGCCCGATGATGGGCTTTTCGCTGATGGATACCGACGTGTTTATCACCAAAACTGACGGCGGTTTTTTGGCATTGACGGATAAGGAAGCAAGCACGGTTTTGCCAACGCCTTGCATAAATTGCGGTCGTTGTGTCAAAGCGTGCCCCATGAAACTCATGCCCGTCTATATCGATTTTTATGCAACTGTCGGCGACGTGGATAACGCAGTCAAGTTCGGTGCGCTAAACTGCTTCGAATGCGGTGCGTGCGCCTACGTTTGTCCGGCAAAACGGCCGCTTGTGCAAAGCGTGCGGCTAACAAAAAACAGGGTGAAGGAGAAAAAACATGTCTAACTACGTTTATTCCGGTTCACCGCAAATTCGCGGCAGACGCACAACCAAGGGCATAATGGCGGACGTTTGCATTGCATTGCTTCCGGCTTGCATTGCAGGTTGCATTTTGCTCGGATGGGGCGCATTGCTCATGTTGGCGATAGCGGCTCTTTCGGCTGTATCGGCGGAATTTGTGTACAAACTGTGTTGCAAAAAGACTTTCGAACAAATCTTGAAAGAATTTGACTTTTCCTCGCTTGTAACTGGTTTGCTTGTGGGAATGAATATGTATGCCAATTCCAAGTGGTATGCGCCCATGCTAGCAAGCGTGTTTGCCGTTGTGGTTGTCAAAATGTTGTTTGGCGGCACGGGCAAAAACGTTGTAAATCCGGCCATTGCAGGCAGAATTTTCGCATTCATTTCGTTCGGTGCGGCGTTCGGCGGCACAATGCACTTCGTTCGTGCGGATGGCACTGCAGCAAAGGTGCTTTCCAACGTTACCGGTGGATATATCCAAGGCGCAACGCCGTTGCAAGCGCTTTTCGGTGCGGAAACGAGCGGCAATACATTGAAAACTTTGGATTTGTTCCTCGGCACAGGTGTTCCGGGTTGTGTCGGCGAAACTTGCAAGCTTGCACTTATCATTGGCGGCTTGTATTTAGTTGTTCGTGGCGTTTTGAATTTCCGTTGGCCACTTGTTTACGTGTTCACGGCAGGTGCAACGGCCGTTGTCATCAACTGGATAAATGGCGGCAATTTTGCTGATGCCGTTGCAACTTTCTTGCCGAATATTCTTTCCGGCGGCCTTATTTTGGGCGCAATTTTCATGGCGACGGACTACGTAACCACACCCGATACAAAACTTGGCAACTACGTCTATTTTGTGGCGTTGGGTGTGCTCACGGCTGTTTTGCGCAGCGCAGTAAAGGGTGAAGCCGTTTCATTTGCAATTTTGCTTATGAATTTGGTTGTTCCGCTTATCGACAGGGTTGTCGTGCCCAAACCTTTCGGACACACAAAACCTTCCAAAACGCAAAAGGAGGGTAACTAGCATGAACGAAAACAAAAAATCGACGGCAGTTCAATCGGTAAAAACCGTTGCCGTGTTGGTTGTGATTTGTCTGGTGTGCTGTTTGTTGCTTTCCGTTTGCAACGACTTGTTCTACATTTCCGACGAAGAACGTTTTCAGCGTTCAATGGCAAAAATCTATCCCGACTTTGTAAAAGACGATGCCTTCGACAGTACTTTGAATTTTAAGTTCAAAACCAACTCTAACTACGGCGAAGTGAAAAGCGTCGTGCGTTCCACCGACGGTGCTTACATCGTGGAAGCATTGGGCAACGGCGGTTATTCCGGCGGTACAGTCACTTTGTACGTGGTGGTGGGCAGCGATGCCAAAATCGTTGGCTGGACGGTGAAAGAAAATGTCGGTCAAAGCTACATCAGCCGTATTCCGTCCAATGCTGGGCAAACTTGGTACGTGGGCGAAGATGTTTCCAACGATTTGTCGTTGAATATGAGCGGCGCAACAGTGGTTGCAACGTCCACGGCAATCAACCACGCAGTGAACATGGCAGCCTACTACTGTCGAAACGTCTTGGGTGTTGGCAAAAACCCCGAAGCCGATGCAAAAAAAGCTCTTTTGGAATTTTTAGCAGACACCGATTATGCAAGCTGTACGTTCACAAGTAACAGCGCACTGCTTGAAGCAAAGTTGAACGGTCAAACCGTTGCGGAAATGTTGTCCGAAGGCAGCGACACGTTGTCTTACGTTTTTACCCCTACGGGTGACGAACAACTTTTGGCATTTGTGTACGGCACGGACGAAAACAGAAAAATCGTTGTGTTGAACAATGACGGTACAGTTGTAAAACAATCTGACGACACAATTGAGTTGGTTTCAAAAGCACAGGCACTTGTATCTTTCAAAATCGGAACGTATCAAGCATTTGCATGGATAACGAGCCAAGATAGGACTTCGGATGAAGGCACCTACACCGTTGTGGGTTTGAAAGTGGGAACGACTCCCGACACTTATGTGTTACAAGTAACCGTTGAACCGGATTCAACCCAAAATCGTGGCAAAGTCAAAAAAGTCACAGTTTCCGAAGATGGCTATGTTGCAGGCGGCGACCCATCAAGAGACGATGCCAATAAGTTGTCGGATTATTTGGTTGGTGCAACACTCGACACTATCGACGGTTTGTATAATGCTAACAAGGTCAACGGTGCAACGCAATCGGCAAACCTTATCACGGTGGCGGTGAAAGCGGCGCTAGCCCGTTTCGATGCCCCATGGGTAACAGCAAAGGAGGGGGTAAAATGAAACTTAAAAGATTCAAAGAAATTGCTCTTGACGGAACAGTTCGGCAAAACCCCACTTTCAAATTGGTTTTGGGTACTTGCCCCACGTTGGCACTGACAAGTGCGGCAATGGACTGTTTGGGCATGGGTGCGGCGGTCACTTTCGTGTTGATATTCAGCAACGTCATAATTTCGTTGCTTCGAAATATCATTCCGGACAAAGTTCGTATTCCGTGCTTCATCGTCATCATTGCAACGTTTGTCACCATTGTTCGTATGTTCATCGAGGCCTATTTGCCCGATTTATACGACAGTTTAGGCGTGTATTTGCCGCTAATTGTTGTCAACTGCATCATTTTGGGCAGGGCGGAAAGTTTTGCTTCGCACAACCCCGTTGGCGAAAGCGCATTGGACGGTTTGTTCATGGGCATTGGTTTCACTTTGGCAATCACGTCCATGGGCATTGTTCGCGAAGTGCTTGGCAAGGCAAGTTTGTTTGGTATTCAGCTGTGGAACCCCAACGATTTCTCTATTGGATTTTTTGCAAATTCCGCAGGTGCGTTTTTGACGTTTGCACTGTTCATTGCACTGTTCACCGCTTGCTACAACAGCGTGGAACGCAAAATGAAACGCAAGGCGGCGCACAAAGCCACCGGCACAACGGCAGCAAAGGAGGCAGAGTAGTTTATGGATATTCTTGCTATTATCATTGCGGCACTGTTTTCGCAAAACTTCATTTTGGTAAAATTTTTGGGAATTTGCCCGTTTTTGGGTGTTTCGCAAAAAACAAGTTCGGCATTTGGCATGGGCTTGGCCGTCACTGCGGTGATGGTGATAACTTGCGCCGTAACCTATCCCATCTACACGTTCGTGCTTATTCCGCTCAAACTGGAATATCTGGAAATTTTGGTGTTCATTTTGGTTATTGCGGCATTGGTGCAAATGCTGGAAATGATTTTGAAAAAATTCACTCCGTCGTTGTATTCCGCATTGGGCATTTATCTTCCCTTGGTAACAACCAACTGCGCAATTTTGGGCATTGCCGAAATTGTCATTGCACAGGTTCAAACGGCGGATGCGGCACATTTTGTGTTGAAAGATGTCATTTTCGGACAATGGACCAAAGCGTTCATGGCCTATTCCTACTTGGAAGCGGTGCTATGCGGCTTGTTCTACGGCTTGGGCTTTACGCTTGCCATCGTTCTTTTATCGGGCTTGCGCCAAAAGGTGGATAATTTGCAAGTTGCAAAACCTTTGCGCGGTTTTCCCATGACAATGCTGACGGCGTGTTTCATGGCAATGGCATTCTACGTGTTCACGCTGATTGGTTAAGGAGGGCGCAAAAATGAATTTACTGTTGTTTGTCGGTCGTGAAATTCAGTGGACGTCCCTTGCAATTGCAGTCGGAATTGCTTTCGTTGTGGCCTTGGTGCTGGGCGTTTTGATCATTCTTATTTCACGTTTTTGCCAAGTAAAGGAAGATCCCCGTGTTGGCGAAGTGGAAAAACTGCTTGCCGGCGCAAACTGCGGCGCATGCGGCTATGCCGGCTGTTCGGGATTGGCCAAAGCGTTGGTGAACGGAGAAGCGGAACTCAGCGCTTGCGGCCTTACAAAGGCGGAAAACAAAATTGAAATTTCCAACGTTCTGGGCATTGCTTGCAGCGGTGCAACGGAACCTACCATTGCCGTTGTTGCTTGCTGTGGCGGTAACAAATGTCAAGATAAGTACGAATACCAGGGCTACGGCACGTGCACAAGCCAAAACATGTTGGCCGGCGGAAGAAAGGCTTGCGAGGCAGGTTGCATGGGTAGCGGCACTTGTGTGGACGCTTGCCCCTACATGTGCATCGAATGCTACGACGGCTATGCGCACGTGGACCCCGATTTGTGCCGTTCTTGCGGCCTGTGCATAAACGCTTGTCCCAAAAAACTCATCAAACGCATTCCCGTTTCGGCAAAAGTTTTTGTGGCTTGTTCCACCGAATGCCGTGGCAAGGACGTGATGACAAAGTGTCAAGCCGGTTGTATTGCTTGCGGCAAGTGCGAACGCAACTGTCCCACGGGTGCAATTCACCTTGTAAACAACGTTCCGATAATCGACTACGGCAAGTGCATTTCTTGCGGAAAATGTTTGGAAGGTTGCCCTCGCCATTGCATCAAGTACGTGCACGAAGAAAATTCGGAAAAGTAGTGTATTTTTGCCGATCTAGCGTGTTGACACGTAGGCGGCAAAGTGGTCAATTTTTCCCCAAAAAATATTGTTTGAGTCAGTCTTCTTGTTGCAATTATTCTTATTTTTTGCAATTATCACGTTTGCGGCTTGCAGCAAAGTTGGCGTACAAACTGTTAAAAAAATAAACGCGTTTGCGAAGTTTTTTATCGCACACGCGTTATTTTTACCGAAATTTCAATCAAACATATCGTTTTTCTTGGGTTTCACGCTTTTTTCGTAAATTTCAAGGTTGCCGTCTTCGTCTAGTGTTGCCAGTGCCACGTTATCAAGGTCAACACCTTGTTCGTGCAATTTGTCCAACAGCCACGCTTGCGTTTTCTTCACGGAATGCACGTTTTTCACCATCAAAACGCCGTCTATAACGACGTTTGCGTGCGGTTTGGACGGCGGCACGGCAATTTGTGCATCCTTGGCCGAAAGCGGCTTAAATTCCGCCTTGGGCAACACGGAAAGCTCTCCGCTAGTTTCCAAAATGGCGGTGTCAATTTCTGCAATGTCGAAATATCCCAAACTTCTGCATTCCGAAAGCAACCCGTTCACCGTCATTTGCGCTTTTTTCAAATTGCAGTAAACAATTTTGCCCCGTTCTATCAGCACGATGGGCAACCCTTCCAAAAAACGCCGTCCTTTTGTCGTTTTAAGCGAAATCCACCCCACAAGCAATGAAACGGCGGTGTAAAGTAGCATGGAAATCAAAAAGAAATGGTGTGGCGTGTCGGTTGCCGTTGCCATTTCGGCGGCGATGGAACCGATGGAAATGCCCACTACGTAGTCGAAAAAGCTCAATTGCTTAATTTGCTTGTTGCCAAGCAATTTTGCCAACAAAAACAGCACCACAATGGACGCAATCGATCGTATTCCAACGTCCAAAATATCTGCCCAAACGTTTGTGTCGGCGTTGTTGAAGTAGTCGAACATGGTTTTCCCCCAAGTTTTATTTCAAATTGTGCCCGCAAACGCCTTGTTTTAGACAAATACCGTTTGACAACTTTGCAAAAAAGATTTATACTGTTTGCAACGAAATATTGGGGTATCGCCAAGCGGTAAGGCAACGGATTCTGACTCCGTCATTTCGCAGGTTCGAATCCTGCTACCCTAGCCAAAATTTTGGGTACTTTAACCATTTTAATGGTGGAAGGGCCCATTTTTTTTGTTTTTTTTACAAAATTTAACCATTTCAGCGTAGCTTTCCCGGTTTTATTTTGCATTTTGGGGTATTTTTTGGGGCTGTTTTTAGTAGTTTAGTTTTTCAGCCTCTTTTAGCAAAAATTCGTCGCTAAATTCCGTATATGCCGTTGCGACGTTTCCGCCCAATGAATGTCCCATAAATAATTTGCGAACGTCTTCGTTTACTCCACACTCTTTACAATGGCTGTTGAAGGTCCTTCGGCAGTCTTTTAGCGTATGATTTGGTAAAATTTTGTTAAATTTGTCTCTTATGTGGTTAACTGTTGGCGTTTTTGCTAATAAATCGGGATTTAAGTATTTGCGCAAGTTGTTTGTTATTGGGATTTTCTTTTCGGCATATTTTTGCCCTTTTTGTTTTGTGTTTTGACAGATAACAAACGGTTCTTCGATGCGTACTGTTTTAATTTCGCTGGGGCGTATTCCACAGTATAAATAAATTGCGAAAACACATTTGTAATTTGGGGCGCTCTTATCAAGTAGTAGGTGTTCTTCTTCAATTGTCAGACGTGTTCCGTTTACTCTTTCGTGTTGTTTGTGGGGTATAACGGCTAACGGATTTTTTTGTATCAGATTGTAGGCTATTGCATATTTGAATATTTGATTAAGTATCGAGTGTGCTTCGTCGGCAGTTTTGTTGTAGCCTTGCTTTTTAATGTTTTCTAGCAATTGCTTGCAATCGATTGGTGTGATTTTTGTGATATCTACGTTTTTTAATTGAGATCCAACCCAGTTTTTGTAAGTGCATTGTACGCTTTTGAACGTTGTCGGCGCGACTTTTTCTTTGTAGTAGTTTTCAAAAAAGTGCTGTGCGAAGTCGTCAAATTTCGTTGGTGTTTCTTGCAATGCTTGTTTCTTTTCCGCTGTTTTTAGGTTTTCAATAAATTTTTGTTTTACGCTTTCAATCGATGCTGCCGATGCGCAAATATTGTAGCCATTCCTGCGATACCGTATTTCGTACGAAAAGCTGTTTTTGCTGTTTTTCTTCTTCCGGACGTGGGCGGTGCAGCCTTCCACTCTAAATTCTTTCCTAAATGTTTTTGGCATTAAGTTTACCTCCTGCTGTGTAA
Organism: uncultured Oscillospiraceae bacterium; assembly: GCA_964483825.1. Taxonomy (GTDB): domain Bacteria; phylum Bacillota; class Clostridia; order Christensenellales; family CAG-314; genus Fimimonas. Next base: position 2,183 of record CAZADD010000012.1, on the reverse strand, counting down.
ATTTAACGCCACAATTGTTTTCCTCTGCGTTTTGTTGCTTGTAGATTGTTGCCTTGATTGCGCCGATCACCTGTGCAACGTCTGTTTCGATGTGTTCCATTGCTGCTAAAAAGTTTTTCATATCCATATGCTCCCGGCTCCTTTTCCCGGTAACAATATGGTACGTCCAAAACAAGCAACGTGGAAAACTCAAAAAATCGAAGTATTTTTTAAGTTAGTTGAAAAAAACTAGCAAGCAAGGCCCTTGGCAAAACCTATCAATTCCGCTTTGTCCCTTACCGTCAACATGCGGTAAAGTTCCAGCAATTGCTGCTCATCGGCGGAAAGTTGTGTGCCTTCGATGACGACGTTGCCGGTGGCGTAGTCTTCACGGCCCAACAGTTCGTCGACGGTACATTGAAGATAGTTTGCAATTTCGTTTAGGTCGTTGATGCTTGGTTCTGTTTTTCCGACTTCCCATTGAGAAACGCAAGCTCTTGTTCTTTGAATAGCTTCTGCTAGGTCTTTTTGTAAAACATTTTTGTTTTCACGGATTTCTTTTAATTTTAACATTTTATTGCCTCCTGCTAAAAATAATTTAACAAAATATTGCTTTTTTGTATTGACAAGCAACAAAACATTGACTATAATAATTGCAAAGGTAACATTTTATTACTTTTTTAAGGAGAAAACATGCAAGAAACATTGGCACAATCGTTTGTCCGGTACGTTCATGAGGACTTGTTGCAGATAAAGCAACCGCATTTTGATATCGCCTTCCGTCTTTCGGAAGCAAAAAAGCTTGGATATGCCGAAGAGTTGGGGTTTGCCAACATCTACGAGTTATCCGAAAAAGAGTTTGGGTTCAAGCGTAGCAGTACCGCCGCTTATATAGCCGTTGCCGAACGTTTCATGAATGGCATGCAGGTGTTGGAAGCGTTTGACGAGTTCAGTTTTTCGCAATTAGTCGAAATGCTGCCGTTGTCGGAGTTCGATGCAAGACGAGTTGACGCAGGCATGACGGTGAAAAAGATCCGTGAATGGCGCAAGGACCACAAGTTTGTGCAGTTGGGAGATAACCCCTATTGCATGTACGGCAGTTTGTCGGAAAAAGACAAGCAAGCCTACGATGAACAAGAGGCCCGGCGCAAAGAAGAACGTAAACTTGTACGGGAAGAGGGAAGTGTCCAGACGTCTGGACAAAACGAAGAAGTTGAAGATTTGCAAGACTTCGAAAAGAACGTCGTTGTAGTACCCGAAGTTGCAGTTGCCAAAAGCAACCGTTTGGGGCTGAAAAACAAAGCAGAACGGGAAAAATGGCTGGAACGTTACAAAGATTGGGGCGTGTGGTTAAGCGTGCCGGAGTTGAATTTGACGTGTTACAAGTACGTTTTTGCAAACGGTTTTGAGTTGGTTGTGAGCGAGTCGGCAACGTGGGACGATTACAATTTGGGAGCATCCAAACGGGCATGTTTAGTGCGGTATCATCTGGTAGACGGTAAGCGAACGTTTTTCGATTTATCCGGTGTTTCCAAAACATACGTGTTGGGAGTTATGACGGAGTTTGCAAAGGAAATTTGAAAAATGGTTAAACAAGAAAAAGTTGTTGTGCGTGGGTACCGAAGACCGGTGTCGCGTTCCGTTATTTATTGTGACGCTTGCGGCAGGCAACTTAATTGGTGCATCACAGCAAAAGAGGGGCAGTTTTGCGAACGCTGCTTCAAACAAACAGATACTTACCGCAAGAGAGCGGAAGTAAATAAATTTAATGGGGCGCAATAGGAAGTTGGCCCAAAGGAGAGTTAAAAATGTTGCAAAAAGGATTTTATTTGAAAGGTATTGATCAAACGTTGCCAAACAACCGTGGCGGTGAAGATTTGTACGTAAAGCACTACATTGTGCAAGTTTATGAACCGGACGTGTTGGAAAGCGGGAAAGTGTTCATGCGTGATCCACAGATTCGTTCGTTGTTTTTGAAGCCCGGTGTTTTGGAAGTTATGCCGGACGGAACGCCTATCACGTTTGAGTTGGACAGTAAAATGCGCAGAACTTCTGACGGTAAAGAATATGAAGTTGTGGTGCCCGTTCAGATAAAGAAAGTGGCAAGTAAATAGGCCCTTGTTGGTTTGTCCCTTCGTACGTTGTGGGTTAACAGCGTACACCAGCAAGATGTGTGAATTTTCATGCATTTTTTCTCCTCGAAA
>CAZADD010000011.1:0-26082 GCA_964483825.1 uncultured Oscillospiraceae bacterium | reverse complement strand
ATTCGAGGCAATCCATATTTCCGGGGAAAACCCTTATCATTTTTGACGAAATACAGGCTTGCGAGCAGGCTCTTACTTCGTTAAAATATTTCCGCGAAGAAGCACCGGAATATCATATAGTTGCTGCCGGCAGTCTTTTAGGATTGGCTATCAATCGAGGAAAGTTTTCTTTCCCCGTGGGAAAAGTGGATATGCTCACTATGTATCCGTTGTCTTTCGAGGAGTTTTTACTCGCCACGGGAAACAATTCTCTTATTGAAAAAATTAAAGAAGCATATGAAGACTTTGCGCCGATCGCCGACGTTTACCACAATCTCGCATTAGAATTGTATAGAAAATATCTTGTAATAGGCGGATATCCAGCGGCGGTTAAAACTTACCTTGAAACCGATAATTTCGATGCCGTTCGTTCTATTCAAGCGGATATTTCCGATTCATATATCGCAGATATGACGAAATACGCTACACCCAATGAAACAATACGCAGTATCGCTATTTTCAATACGCTTCCTTCACAGCTTGCCAAAGAAAATACAAAGTTTCAGTATGCCGTAATTAAAAGCAACGCACGAGCAAGCGATTATGAGCTTTCGCTTCAATGGTTAAAAGCGGCAAGCGTTGTGTTAGAGAATATAAAAGTTACCGAAGGAAAATTACCGTTATCTGTATACGAGCAGCTCGATGCCTTCAAGATATATTATTCGGACGTCGGCTTGCTTTGCTTCAAATCGGGGACTCTCCCTCAAGATATTTTAGTGAATAGCACAATGTCAGACAGAGCCAGAGGTTTACTTGCCGAAAACTATGTAGCGGAGCAACTTGTAGATCAAGGTTATAGATTGAATTATTGGGAATCTAACGGGAAAGCAGAACTTGACTTCATTATCCGTCAAGAAGATTCAGTCGTTCCCGTAGAAGTAAAATCTGCTGACAATGTTAGAGCAAGAAGTTTGAAAACATTCGTAGACAAATATGTTCCTTCATATTCCATTAGGCTTTCTACTAAAAACTTCGGATTTGAAAACGGTATAAAATCTATTCCCTTATATGCAACATTCTGCTTATAATTCATAATCGCATAAAAAAAGCCGAGATTGAAAAAAAACTCAATCTCGGCTATTTTTATCAATTTTTTCAAATAACCCATTCGCCGTCGCGGAACAGGGCAACTGTTTCGCCGTCGAAGGTGATGCCGTCGATGTCGATATCTTTTGTGCCAACCATGAAGTCCACGTGTTGCAAACTCTTGTTCATTCCGTGTTGGGCAAGTTGCTCATCCGTCATGTCGTTGCCGCCAACAACGGTGGTGGGGTAACTTTGACCGAATGCAAGGTGGCAGCTTGCGTTTTCGTCAAACAGCGTGTTAAAAAACAGTATGCCGCTTTCCGCAATGGGAGATTTTTTGCCGATAAGCGCAATTTCTCCAAGGCTCAGCACGCCTTCGTCCGTTTCCAAAAGGCCTTTCAGCGCATCGTAGCCAACTTCTGCCGAGTAATCCACAACTTTGCCGTTTTTGAAAGTGATAGAAAAGTTGTCTATAACGTTGCCGTTGTTAACAAGGGGCAGTGCGTTCACCACAGTGCCGTCAATCTTTTGGTTGTGCGGTGCGGTAAAAATTTCTTCCGTGGGCATGTTTGCAGTGAAGGGAATTCCGTCTTGACCCTCTTCTTCGGCGGCAATCCATTGGTGATTGGTTGCAAGCCCAACTTTCAAGTTGGTGCCACGGCTGTTTTTAAGGTGAATGTATTCAAAATTGTGGCTGTTCAAAAAGTCTGCACGGCGGTGCAACGTGTCGATGTGTTTGCGCCAAGCGGCAACGGGGTCGTCGCAATCCAAGCGCATTATGTGGCCTATTGCTTGCCACATTTTGTCCACGGCAACGCTCGGTTCGTCGTTGGGGAACACTTTTGCCGCCCATGCTTCGGTAGGAACGGAAACTATCGTCCAACGCAAGTAGTTAGACATTGTTGCGTTGCGGAACTTGTTGCGTGCCTTGGAAAAGGCTACTTGGTAGGCGGAAAGTTTTTCCGGGTCGCATCCCAGGAAAATGGACGGGTTGCCTGCGGAAATTGAAATAAGGCAACATTTGTGGTCGATAAAGTAGTTCCAGCCTTCCACTTGGAAAGAGGGAATTGCGCTCAACGTTTCAGCCGATTCGTTCAACATTTTCAAGCGTTGCAAGTCTTCGTCGCCCCATTCCATAACGACGCGCTTTGCGCCCAATTCGTAGGCTTTTTTTGCTATAAGATGTGCAAAATCCTTGCATTTCACGTCGCAACGGATAACCACTTCTTGATCTTTTTGCATATTTGCGCCGATTTTCACTGCCAATTCGGCAAAATTTTCCATTTGTTTGTTTGTAAGCATTTGTAACTCCTTTTTGCGCCTTGCGCACTTTGGCATAATTATACAAAATTTGTTGCATAAAGTCAAACGGAACTTGCTTTGTCAATTTGTGCCGACGCATTGCAACTTGAAGAAATTTTCACATTGTTGCACAAAAAAGCTGTTGCATGAAAACAAAAAAGCAAGAGGCGTTTTTTTTTGCATATTATTTGTAAATTCGTTAGCTCTGCCATCTTTCCCCAAAAAAAAGTCAGGTCAATAGGACCGTTTTGATAAAACGGCGTGTTTGCCGTGTGCGTCCAAGTTGCTTTTCCGCGAAGTTATTTCACAAAAACGTTTGACCGAACGTTGCGGCGGCTGTTATAATATCGGCAGGAGATTTTCCCTAAATACGCACAAAGGCAAAAAATCATGCGCAAAAAACCCATTCTTGCAAAAAAAAGTTTAATCCGTTTGGGATTGTCCGTATACGGCAACAAATTTTGCAAAAAGCAAATAAAGTTGATTCACGACGGCTCACTTTCCCGAATTCAACCGCCCTATATCGTCGTTGCAAACCACAGCAGTTTTGTGGACGTCGGGGCTTTGATAAAAATGATGTATCCCAACTGCGCCAATTTCGTGATAAGCGAAACGCAAAAGGTGCAGTGGCCCAAACTTATAAACCACTTTGGAGTGCTTCCCAAAAAGCAATTCACGGTGGATATGAAGTTGCTGTCGGATATCAAGTACTGTTTGGCAAAAAAACGCCCGGTGGTTATCTATCCGGAAGCAAAACTTTCGGTGGTGGGCATTCCCAACACCGTCAAACCGGCTATTGCCAAGTTGGTGAAGATGTTCAAGGTTCCGCTGGTGACGGTGTGTTTCCACGGCAGTTACTTGCATCATCCCCGTTGGGCGCATTCCAAACGTTTTGTTCCCGTCACGGCGGAAGTTAAAGTTGCGGTTGATGCGGAAGAGGCAAAGACAATTTCCGCTGCCGAAATTCACCAAAGAATAGTTTCCAACTTGCAATTTGACGACTACGCCTACCAGTTGGAAAACCAAATTGCTATCGACGTGCCCGATTTGGTAGAAGGTTTGGAAGGAATTTTGTACAAGTGCCCCGAATGCGGCGAGGAATTTGTCATGGTTGGGCACGGAAACACGCTCACCTGTGCTTCGTGCGGCAAAACCGTCGTAATGAACAAGTTTGGCGGTTTGGAAGGCGGCAAGTTCAATAAAGTTGTGGATTGGTACTTGTGGCAAACGGAGTGCGTGCGCAGCGAATTGGAAAATGGCACCTACGCTTTCGATAAAGAATTTTTCGTGCAAAAACTTGTCAAAAGCAAGTACGTCGACTTGGGCGCAGCACGAATAGTTCACAACGACGACGGTATCACGGCAACTTTCGGCGACGAAGTTTTGCATTATCCCGTAGGCACGTTTTACACCTTGTCTTTCAACAACGATTTCGTGTATTTGCCCACTGCGGAAGCAGTGTACCGTTTCAAGCGGTTGACGGACGTGGGTTGCACCGCAAAATTGAATTTGGCAGTGGAACAACAAGCCGTTTTGTCGGAACAAACCAAAAAATAACTGCATTTGCGCAGTTCCCTAAAGAAATGACGAATATTCTTCCTTGTTTTCACCCATACTAGCACTACGAACAACAAGGAGGAACAAAAGGTGAAAAAAACGTTTAACGTGTTTTCGGTGATAGCATTGGTGCTTACCATTGTGGGTGCACTCAATTGGCTGTGCATCGGAATTTTCAATTTCAACTTTGTAAATTGGGTGAGTTTCGGCATGACGTGGTTGGAAAGCTTGCTGTATATTTTGGTGGGCGTTTCCGGCGTTTACATGTTGGTGTGGCTGTGCGTTTCGCGCGGAAAAATGGTGGAAGACGACAAGGCCATGAGAGACTACAAGTATTCCGAACACCGACTTCGTAACGAATAAAAAAACGACTGCCGTTTTTCGGCAGTCCATTTTTTTGCAAAAACGAAAAAAGAGTACCTCGCTGTGAGGTACTCTTGATTTATTATTGTTTCTAGGATTTTTTGTTCAATCTTGCCCAAATGCGCATGCGTTCGGCGTGATCCAAAATGGCTTTGCGAAGTCTGATTGATGTGGGGGTCACTTCAACAAGTTCGTCGTCGCCGATAAATTCCAAACACTGTTCCAAACTGAGAACGGTGGGCGGAGTCAGTTTCAATGCCTCGTCACTGCCGCTGGCACGGTTGTTGGTGAGGTGTTTTGTTTTGCACACGTTAACGGTGATGTCGTCTTCGCGGCTGTTTTCGCCCACAACCATTCCTGCGTAAACGGGAACGCCCACATCCACGAACAAACGGCAACGTTCTTGCGCATTGAACAAGCCGTAAGCGGTTGTAACGCCGTCTTCGAAGCAAACAAGGCTTCCTCTTGCACGTTCTTGAACGTCTCCCTTGTAGGGTTCGTAGCCGTCAAAAACGCTACTCATAACGCCAAAACCTTTTGTATCGGTCAACAGTTCGCTACGGTAGCCGATAAGGCAACGGGACGGAATGCGGAATTCCAAACGGGTGGAACCTTGATTGTCCGGGTACATGTTCACCAATTCGCCCTTCCTTGCGCCCAACTTGTTCATGACGCTACCGACGTATTCGGCCGGCACTTCCACAACCAAAAATTCCATGGGTTCGCATTTTACGCCGTCAATTTCTTTGAAAATTACTTTGGGACGGGAAACTTGGAATTCGTATCCTTCACGGCGCATTTCTTCAATCAAAATGGAAAGGTGCAATTCGCCTCTGCCGTACACTTTGTAACTGTCGGGGCTGTCCGTTTCTTCCACGCGCAAGGAAACGTTGGTTTCCACTTCTTTGAACAGGCGCGCACGCAGGTGACGGCTGGTTACAAACTTGCCTTCTTTTCCTGCGAACGGGCTGTTGTTAACCACAAACATCATGGAAAGGGTGGGTTCGTCAATGTTAACGAAGGGCAGCGGCTCAACGCAATCGATGGAACACAACGTTTCGCCAATGTTCATATCGGCAATACCGTTAACGGCAACGATGTCGCCCATGCAACCGTCTTCGCATTCCACACGCTTCAAACCTTCAAATTGGTACAAACGTGAAACCTTTGCCGTGTTAAATTTGTTGTCGCGGTGACACACCATAACTTGCTGTCCGTTGGTGATTTTGCCACGGTTAACTTTGCCGATGCCTATGCGGCCGACGTATTCGTCGTAGTCGATGTTGCAAATGAGCAGTTGCAATCCGCCTTCGATGTCACCTTGCGGTGCGGGAATTTCCGTCAAAATGGCATCGAGCAAAGGTGCCATGTTGGTGGAGGGCTTGCCAAGTTTATCCGTTGCCCAGCCTTGTTTTGCCGAAGCGTAGATAATTTTGAAGTCGAACTGTTCGTCCGTTGCGCCCAACTCCATGAACAATTCCATTATTTGTTCTTGCAGTTCCGTTTCGTCGAACTCGCCCTTGTCCACCTTGTTGACCACAACCAAAGCTTTTTTGCCCAAACCCAGTGCCTTTTTCAAAACGTAGCGGGTTTGAGGCATGCAGCCTTCAATAGCATCAACCAGCAGCAATACGCCGTCTACCATGGACAAAATGCGTTCCACTTCGCCGCCGAAATCTGCGTGGCCAGGGGTGTCGATAATGTTAATTTTTGTTCCCTTGTAGTGCACTGCGGTGTTTTTTGCCAAAATGGTTATTCCGCGTTCGCGTTCGATATCGTTGTTATCCATCACGCGTTCCGCAACTACTTCGTTGGCACGGAAAATGCCGTTTTGTTTAAGCAATTGGTCCACAAGTGTTGTTTTGCCGTGGTCGACGTGCGCAATGATGGCAATGTTTCTTATGTTTTCTCTTTGCATAAATTTTCTCCGTTACCGATTCATCGTCGGTTCAAAACCGCAACGTGCGGTTCTCTATCTAAAAATCATTGTTCCTAAACTTCAAAATTATACAACTATCTAATTTTATCGTCAAATATATTTGGCCCGTATGACAAATCTTGCCCCGTTTTTTTTTGTGACGCAAACTTTTGGGGCGGCATATACTACCACAAAAGGGAGCCTTTTATGTGCGGAATTTTCGGCACGGTCGGCACGGACTGTGTGTCAAAAACGGTGGATGCGTTGCATTTTTTGGAGTACCGAGGGTACGACTCTGCAGGCATTGCCGTGAAAAACGGTTGTCTTTCCGTTGTCAAAACGGTGGGTAGGGTTGCGGAGTTGGAAAAGAAGTTGCCAACGGCGTTTTGTGGGCACGCCGCTATCGGGCACACTAGGTGGGCTACTCACGGCGAGGTTTCGGAAGTTAACGCACATCCGTTTTTGTCGCAGGACGGCAACTTTGTCATTTGCCACAATGGAATTATCGAAAACCACAAAGAATTGCGAAAGTTGCTAAGCAAAAACGGACTGGAAACGACTTCGCAAACGGATAGCGAAGTGATAGCGCACTTGTTGCAACTGAATTTTTGCGGCAACGTTTTGGATGCGGTTATCCAAACGGCTCAAATGTTGAAGGGCGCTTTTGCCGTGCTGGTGCTGAATGCATACGACGGTTGTCTGTATGCAATCAAAAACAAAAGTCCGCTTGTAGTGGGCGCCGACGGTGTTTGTTTGTGTTCCGATGCCCGCTGTTGCCGTTCCGCCCAAATTGCCGTGTTAAAGGACGAAACGATTGCAAAAGTATCCCAAAACGAAGTGCAATTTTGCAATTTTCGCGGTGAAAAAGTAGATGTAAAATTTCAAAAATTCGATGCTGTTTGCGAACAGCAACCGGATGGCGACGTGATGATGAGGGAAATTTTGGAAATTCCTCAAAGGGTGCGAGAGTGTTCGGAAGGCTACTTTCGTTGCGGTTTGCAACTGTCGGTGCGAGAAATCAAAAAATTGCACAGAATCTACTTTTTGGGGTGCGGAACGGCTTACAACAGCGGTGCGGCGGCATGTGCGGCAGTCAGAAAATATTTGAATTTGGACGCTTTACCTGTTATTGCAAGCGAGTTTGTGTACGACGACTACCCTGTCGACCGCGAAACGCTGGCTTTTTGTATCAGTCAAAGCGGTGAAACTGCCGATACGGTCCGTGCAGCGGAAAAAGTTGCAAAATCGGGCGGAATTGCCTATGCCGTCACAAACACTGTGCCGTCCACGCTTTCCGCCGTGTGCAAAAGGGTGCAAAACGTGTTTGCCGGCGGAGAATTTGCCGTTGCCAGTACCAAGGCGTATAACTGTCAATTGGTAACGCTGTTGCTTGCCTTGTTGGATATCACTCACGTTCGGGGCGGCATTTCCAAAGAGTTTTTGGATGTCGTGCACAAGTCGGTTGTGGCGTTGCCTTGTGCGTTGGATGGAATTTTGAAACGGCGAAAAGCAATCGAAATGTTGGCGGAGAGCGTGCAACACAGTTCGTCGGTGTTTTTCTTGGGCAGAATTGCCGATTATCCCACTGCGGCGGAAGGTTCGTTGAAATTGAAAGAAATCAGTTATTTGCATTCCGAGGCCTATCCTTGCGGCGAGTTGAAGCACGGCACTCTTGCGCTTATGGAAAAGGGGGTAACGGTGGTGTTGGTGTCTACCGTCGGCGATTTGGTGAGCAAAAACGACAGCACTGCACGGGAAGTCACTTCACGCAACGCCGACGTTATCACCGTTTCGCCATATAAGGGATCGGGCGCTCAATTTGCATTGCCCGTGGTGCATGAAATGCTGTACGGAGTGATATCCGTCGTGCCGTTGCAACTTTTGGCCTACTACGTTGCTAAAAAATTGGGACGTGACGTGGATAAACCAAGAAATTTGGCAAAATCAGTAACGGTTGAATAAGTTGTTGCAAAAAGCGTTTTTTCGTGTTAAAATATTTTCAAATGGACACAAAGGAAACGCAAACAATGGAAAAATTTGTGTGTGGAAGACAGGCGGTAAGCAAATTTCCGTCCCTCTACGGTAAAAAGAAATTTTATCAACTGAAACGTTACGAAGAACTCATTCGCAAGTTCAAAAAAAGCTATCACCAATCCTACTGCTACTTGGCAAGTTCATCCGGCCGTGTGGAAATCGTGGGTAATCACACCGATCATAACGGCGGAAAGGTTATCGGTTGCACAATCGATTTGGATATCGTTGCGGCATTTTTGCCGGACGAAAGCGGCAAAGTCACCGTTTGCGGAAACGGCTACCGTGATATCGTTTTTGATATTTCCGAAATTGACGTTGTGGAAAGCGGCAGTATCGGCATGGTGAAAGGCGTGTTGGCAGGGCTGAAAAAACGTGGCAAAAACATTGGCGGATTCCGTGCGCTTTTGCATTCTACGTTGCCTAGCGGTGCGGGAATTTCTTCCAGTGCGGCGTTCCAAACCCTTATTGCGGTGATACAAAGTGCTTTGTACAACGATAACGCTTTGTCTGCGCAACTGTTGGCGGAAGTGGGGCAATATGCCGAAAATGTTTACTTCAACAAGCCTTGCGGATTGCTGGATCAAGGCGTGATTGCCGTTGGCGGTGTGGTCACAATCGATTTCAAAGACGGTTTCCATGCCGAAAGATTGGGCGGCAACTTGTTGGGGTTGAACCTTGTTGTTACGGATACGGGCAAAAGCCATGCTTCGCTCACCGAGCACTACGCTGCCATTCCGCAAGAAATGAAGGCCGTTGCCAATCATTTTGGCAAGGATAGATTGATTGACGTGAACGAAGAATTGTTTTTCAACAATTTGCGCCGTGTGGAACGCGACGAGGGAGAACGCCCGGCGTTACGTGCCAAACACTTTTTTGAAGAAAATCGCCGTGTGGAACAAGCGTGTGAAGCGCTTAACAGTGGCGATACGGCAAGTTTTTTGCAAGCTATCAATCAATCGGGTGAAAGCAGTATTTCTCAACTTCAAAACTGTTCGGTGGGCGACGATCGCACCGTTGCGGATGCAGTGGAGTACGCTCGCGAAATTTGCCCGACTTGCGCATCGCGCGTTCACGGCGGCGGTTTTGCAGGCACAGTGCTTGCTATCGTTTCGGATAAGGACGTTCGCCGTTTTGCCGACGGAATGGCCAAACGCTACGGCAAGGACAAAGTGCACGTGTTGAAAGTTCGCACAGTGGGTTCAACTGTACTGTAATTTTTCGCCCAGCAAAAGTAAATGGGTTTGTAAAGATAAATCCCGCCAAAAAATTAATAAAAAAAGAAACCGCCGAAAAAAATCGGCGGTTTTTTTTGAATTGGTTTTACTGTTTTTGAAATAAGACTGCATCGTTTTTTTCGTCGTACCGTGGGCATGCAAAAACGTAGTATGTTGTGTTGTAACGAGTTTTGTTTCGACCGCACGGCACAAATTTTTGGCTGGTACATACAGATTTTTGCGTTATGTCGCATTGAATGACCAACCTAACGTAGGTTATCTGCCCAACAATTTGTTCACAAGCAATGCCACTACGGCACCGATAGCGGCGTAGACGATACGCCAAATCATCGTGTTTATCACTTCACGGCGGCGTTGAATCAATTCGCGCTTGAAGGCCTTGCCCTTTTGTTTCAGCGAAATAACGTTAACGGTTTTTCCGTCTCTGTCGGATTTTGTGCATTCGAAGTAGCCGTCGTATTCCAGTTGTTTCAAAATGGTATCCACGTTTATTTCCGTCAGCTTGTACTTTTCCGGGCAACTTTGAATTATCACTTCATCGGATATTATTGCACTGTCGTTGTGTTTTTTGCATGCGTCGTACACGCAACGCATAACGGCAACTTCTTTTTTGTTAAGCATGGTTTTCTCCTTTTGTTAAAACAGTAGTTTTGCAATGGCAACTGCGGCCAAGGCACCCAAAAATGCCGCAACAAAAACTCCGGCAAACAAAATCCAAACTTGCCCGAATGCAATTTTGGATTTTACAGCCACTTCCTGTTCGCCTTGCAAGTAGGATTCCGCCTTGACGGTAAGCGTCAAGCAAATGTCGTCTTTGTCTTGGTATTTCACCACGACGTAGTCGTTTTCTTTCAAGTAGGTTAAAACGGAATTGAACGTTTCGGCGTTCGTCTTGTGTTTTTTGGGCAAACTGTCCACTAGCGACTGTTTTTTCACAACTTTGTAGCTGTAGCCAACCTTTTCCGACAGCATTTGCAAAACTGCCGTCATTCTTTTATCCAACATATCATTTCTCCCAACGGTGCAAGTTCATGTTAACGGTGTCCGAGTCTTCAAAAGTGATGCCTTCGCTTGCCAACAAGTCGTGTTGAACGGATTTTCCGCCGAACGCAAACGCACCGGCAAGCTTTCCGCTTTTGTTCACGACTCTGTGACACGGAGTTGCAATGGGGTTGGGGTTAACATGTAACGCCCAGCCCACTTCACGGGCGGCACGGGGATTTCCGCACAGCTTTGCAATTTGACCGTACGTGGCAACCTTGCCCACAGGAATTGTTTCCACAGTTCGGTACACTTTTTCAAAAAAACCGTTATTTTTCAACGATACACCTCAATTGTGTTCATTATACATTTTGTCGTTGCTTTTGTCAATGCGGAATGTTTGCACAATGTTTGTCGACAGCCGTTGTCCGTTGATAAAAAGGCTTGAAAGAACGGAAATTTTGTGTTACAATAAAAAAGATGCAAAGATTTTCTGGCGGCACGGCGAAAGGATTGCAAAATTTTTGCGAAAAATCCGTTGCCGTTGCACGGAAGGAGACGTTATGAAAAATTTTATCACAATCGAAGGGTGTGACGGCGTAGGCAAAACCTACCAAACACAACTGTTGAAAGAATATTGTCAAGAAGTGGGCGCAAACGTGGTTTTCACCCGTGAACCGGGCGGAAGCAACATTGCCGAACAAATTCGCAAAATAATTTTGAATGCGGAAAACAAGGAAATGGACGACATGTGCGAAGCGTTTTTGTACGCCGCATCTCGCATACAGCACTTGCACGACATCGTCATCCCTGCGATAGAGCAAGGCAAAGTGGTTTTTTGCGACAGATTCGTGCACTCGTCCTACGTTTACCAAGGCTTGGGGCGTGGTTTGGGCTTGGATAAAATCGTTCATCTCAATCAAATTGCCGTGGGCGACTACATGCCGGAATTCACAATCTTTTTGGATCTTTCCCCCGAAAAAGCCTTTGAACGCAAGGGCGGAGCCGATCAAAAGGACCGCATGGAAGCGGTGGAATATTCTTTCCACGAAAAAGTTTACAACGGCTACAAGCAACTTATTGCGGAAAATCCCGAAAAGTTTGTGGTTATCGACGCATCCGGCACCAAAGAACAAACGCAAGAAAAATTGCGTGAAGTGCTGCGTCAAAAGGGTGTTTTGCAATGACTTCGAAAAACGGAGTGACGGAATTTTTGCGTGATGCGTTTGCGCAAGGAAGGGCAGCGCATGCCTACATCGTCGTCGCCGAAAAACAGCGTTTGGCGGATTTGCTGAAAAAGTGCGCCAAAATTTGCATGTGTCGCACGCACACGGCCGCCGACGGTTGCGAAGATTGCAAAAAAGTGCAGTTGAATTTGCACCAAGACGTGTGGAAGTTTCCTTCTGACGAGCAAAAGGCACGCATTACCGTTGCGGATATGACAACACTTGTTGAAGAAAGCTACAAGCGCCCGATAGACGGCGGCGACGTTCGTGTGTTTTTGGTGGATGCCAGTTCGTCCGTGGCGGGAATAGGTGCGGAAGTTTGGCAAAACAAACTGCTCAAAACGTTGGAAGAGCCAAACGAAAACGTCTACGTTTTTATCGGTGTCACCGATGCGGAAAGTTTGTTGCCAACCGTTCGTTCCCGTTGCCAAGTTCTTCGTCAAAGTGCGTTGACACCGCAAGAAGTGGCAAGTGCATTGGGCAAGCGCGGATATCAAAAAAAGTATTGCGAAATTGCTTCTTCCGTTTGTAACGACGAGGAAACGGCCGAAAGCGTGTTGAACAATGCATCGATAATGAAAGCTTTTCAAAACGCGTTGGATTGGACGACGGAAATGACGTCCACAAAAAACGCTTTGCGTTTTGTTTCTCCCGTTTTGGCGGATAAAGACAGTGTTTCGTGGTTTTTGAAATTTTTGACGGTGTTGCTTAGGGAAAGCGTCGTTTTCCGTTTGACGGACAGTTTGTCGCTGTTGCCGTCACTGGCGGAAGACGTGGAAAAAATTTGCAAAAACTATTCGTTGCAAGCGGCGGAAGTTTGCATCGAGAAGGTTAATTCCGCAAAAAAGCGGCTTGACGACGGCGGCAACGTAGCAGTTGTGTTGGATCAGTTGGCAAGTTGCATGTTGGAGGTAAAGTATAGATGCCGAATATAGTAGGAGTACAGTTCAAACAACCGGGGAAAATCTACTATTTCAACCCCAAAAATCTTGTTTTTCAGCAAGGTGACGGCGTTGTCGTGGACACGACTCACGGTTTGGAATATGGCACGGTGGCAACGGCAAACACCTTTGCTCCCGATGACGAAATAAAGGGCGAGTTGAAAAATGTCGTGCGCAAAGCTACCGAAAAGGACGAGCAACAACACCGTTCTATTGTGGAACGCCGTCCCAAAGCCATTCGCGACGCACAGGAAAAGGCTAATAAACGCAATTTGGATATGAAAATAGTGGATGCGGAATTTGCCTTTGACAACAGCAAGGTTGTGTTCTTTTTCACGGCGGATAATCGCATCGATTTCAGAGATCTTGTAAAAGAATTGGCAAGCATGTTCCGCATGCGCATCGAATTGCGTCAAATAGGCATTCGTGACGAGTGCAAAATGAAGGGTGGTTTGGGGCCGTGCGGCAGAGTTTGTTGCTGCAACGCCTACATGAACGATTTTGCCCGTGTATCCATCAAAATGGCAAAAACGCAGGGATTGTCGCTTAATCCGCAAAAAATTTCCGGTTTGTGCGGCAGACTTATGTGTTGCTTGAAGTTCGAAGACGACTATTATTCTCAAACGGCAAAATTCATGCCCAAAAATAACGCCGAAATAACAACGCCGGCAGGCAAGGGCAAAGTTGTGGAAACGGATATGCTTCGCCAACTTGTTACCGTCAGAATAGCAAAAAACGAAGACGAATCGGAAATGCGCTGTTTCACTTTGGAAGAATTGGGAATAACCTCCGTCTATGTCAACAACGTTTGTTGCGATTCTTGCAAGGACGAAGAAGACGAGCAAACGGAGGAGTAAGCAAGATGAAGTATTTTGTAGCAACCGATTTGCACGGTTCTGCATTTTGGGCGCAAAAAGCGGTGGACGCATTTCTTTCAAGCGGTGCCGATTTGTTCGTTATTTTGGGTGACGTGTACAACCACGGGCCTCGAAATCCCCTTCCGCAAGATTATGCACCGATGAAAGTTGCGGAAATTTTGTCGACGGTATCTCAAAAACTGGTTGTCGCGCAAGGCAACTGCGACGGCGAAGTGGACAAAATGATAAGCAATTTCGATTTTGTCAGCGAAGCGTCGCTGTTTTTGGAAAATCCGCTACGCCGAGTGTTTTTCACTCACGGACACGTGCACAACAAGGATAATTTGCCGCATCTTGTCAAAGGTGATGTGTTGGTGTACGGACATTTTCACAAAAACGAAATTTCCGTTACGAGCGGCATTGTGTGCGTTAACGTTTCCAGTTGCGCACTTCCCAAAGACGACGTGGCAGCCTACTGTTTGATAGATTCCACAAAAATTGAATTGTGCGATTTTGACGGAAACGTTTTGGAATCCCACACCTTGTGAACACATTGCGTTCGACTTTCACGTCGAACGCTTTTTTTTGTTGCAATTTTTATATTGCAAATACGGCAAAAGCGGTTTCAGTGCGAGAATGACCTTATATAATTAAAAATTGCTATTGAATTTTGTTACTTTATGTGGTATAGTAATTGCGTATTGAAAGTTGCATTTTCGTTATTGCAAGATAACAAAATTTGTTAAAATCGACAGCGTTTTTATTGCTTTGCAAAGCAGTCGAATACAGGAGGGTTTATGAAAGACGTAATTGTTATCGGCGGTGGTATCATCGGATGTTCCGTCGCGCGAGAACTGTCAAGGTTTAATGCCGAAGTAGTTGTGTTGGAGCGTGGCAACGACGTTTCCGTCGGAACCACCAAGGCCAACAGCGGCATAGTGCACGGCGGATACGATGCCAAACCGGGCACTAAAAAGGCCTACTACAACGTTCGTGGCAACGCCATGTTCGACGAGTTGTCCAAGGAATTGGAATTTCCCTTCCGTCGCAACGGCTCAATGGTTTTGTGTTTCGACGAAGCGCAAAAGGGCGGTTTGACGGAACTTTACCGGCGTGGACTTCAAAACGGCGTGGGAGGCTTGAAAATCGTGGAAGGCAACGCCGAATTGAAAAAGCTGGAACCGCATGTTTCGGATAGTGCCGTCGCGGCATTGGTGGTGCCGTCGGGCGGAATAGTTTCACCCTACGAAATGTGCATTGCTTATGCGGAAAACGCCGCCGAAAACGGTGTTGAATTTTGTTTTGAAGCGGAAGTTGTGGCAATTGAAAAACTGGCAGAAGGTTTTGCCGTTAAATGTGCGGACTGTTCGGAACGCCGTGCAAAAGTGGTTGTCAACTGTGCAGGGGTGTATTCCGACGTTATCAACAACATGGTGTGCGACGAAAAGTTGCACGTAACGGCACGCAAAGGCGACTACGTTTTGATGGATAAAACATGCGGTTACTTGGCCGATCACACCTTGTTCCAACTTCCCACAAAAATGGGCAAAGGTATTTTGGTGACACCAACCACACACGGCAACATTTTGGTTGGCCCAACCGCAACCGACGTTTTGGATAAAGACGACGTGAACACGACTGCTGACGAATTGAATTCGGCGTTCGGCACGGCATTGCTGACTGTGCCTACTCTTGCACGTCGCAACATTATCACTCAATTTTCCGGTTTGCGTGCTCATTTAGACGGTGACGATTTTGTCATTGGCGAAAGCAACGTGGAAAATTTCTACAATGCGGCAGGCATCGAAAGTCCGGGGCTTTCCTGTGCGCCGGCAATAGCGGTGGATATGGCAAACCAAATAGCAAACAAATTGAATCTTACAAAGAATGTCAATTTCAAGGCACATCGCAAAGCCATTCCCCAATTTTCCAAGCTTTCCAACCAAGAACGTGAAAAACTTGTTGAACAAAATCCGTTGTACGGCAAGATAGTGTGCCGTTGCGAAATGGTGACGGAAGGGGAAATTGTGGATGCAATTCGCCGCCCCGTCGGCGCAAAAGATTTGGACGGCATCAAGCGTCGTACCCGTGCAGGAATGGGGCGTTGCCAAGCGGGATTTTGCACACCTCGCATAATGGAAATTATTTCCCGTGAACTGTCTTGCGACATGCAAGACGTAACCAAGCGTGGCGGTAACAGTAACGTTGTGGTGGGGAGGACAAAGTGATGAAAAACGTTAACATAGTAGTAGTTGGCGGAGGTCCTGCAGGGCTTGCCGCAGCAAAAGCAGCCTACGATTGCGGCGAGAGAGATATCGTTATTTTGGAACGTGAATCGGAGTTGGGCGGTATTTTGAACCAATGTATTCACAACGGTTTTGGGCTTCACACTTTCAAAGAGGAGCTAACCGGCCCGGAATATGCCGCTCGCTACGTTCAACAAGTGAAAGAACGCGAAATTTGCTACAAACTTAACGCTACCGTAATTGACGTTTCGAACGAAAAGGTTGTCACGTACGTTTCCGCAGAGGACGGATTGGTGCAAATTCAGGCAAAGGCGGTTATTCTTGCTTGCGGTTGCCGTGAACGCCCCAGAGGGGCAATAAACATTGCCGGTATGCGCGGGGCAGGGGTGTTTTCGGCCGGTACGGCGCAAAAATTGGTGAATATCAACGGCTATTTGCCCGGCAAAGAGGTTGTAATTTTGGGTAGCGGAGATATCGGCCTTATCATGGCTCGTCGCATGACCTTCGAAGGCGCACACGTCAAGGCCGTTGTGGAACTTATGCCCTATTCGTCGGGATTGAACCGCAACATTGTTCAATGTCTGAACGATTTCGACATTCCGCTGTATTTTTCCCACACCGTTGTGGATATCAAGGGCAAGGACCGTGTTGAAGGCGTCGTTGTTGCCGAAGTGGACGAGCGTTTGCAGCCCAAACCGGAAACGGCGGTTACAATTCCGTGCGATACGCTGTTGCTTTCGGTGGGATTGCTTCCGGAAAACGAACTTGCCAAAAACGCACAAGTGCAACTTTCAACCGTCACCGGCGGTGCGGTAGTGGACGAAAACCTTATGACAAGCGTGGACGGCGTGTTCGAATGCGGCAACGTTTTGCACGTGCACGATTTGGTAGACTTTGTTTCTGCCGAAAGCGAAAATGCAGGAAAGTGTGCGGCAAACTACGTCAAGGGCGCAACGCTGTGCAAGGAAAAAATTGCCATTCGTTGCACGAACGGCGTGCGTTATTGCGTGCCCACTGTGCTGAACAAGGACGAAGTTTTTGCCAATCAAAGTTTCAAAATGCGTGTTTCCAACGTGTTCAAAAAAGTGGAACTTGCAGTTTTTGCCGACGGCGTGAAAGTTTTTGGACGCAAACGCCCCGTTGTTGCACCGGGTGAAATGGAAAACATCGTTTTGACTGCGGCACAAATGGAAACGCTGAAAAGCGCAACCGACGTGGAAATAACCCTTATCAAAGGAGAATAAGTTATGGCAAGAGAAATGATTTGTATCAATTGCCCGATGGGTTGTCACCTTACGGTGGACGACACGGACAAAAACAATATTACCGTCACCGGCAACACTTGCCCTCGCGGAGTAACCTATGCAGTGAACGAAGTGACGGCTCCCAAACGCATGGTCACGGGTTCCGTTAAGGTACTTGGCGGCACAATCCCCATGGTTTCCGTTAAAACAAGGGAAGCTATCCCCAAACAACTGATTTTTCAAAGTTTGGAATTGTTAAAAAGCGTGACGCTTTCCGCTCCCGTTCACATAGGCGACGTTGCAGTGAGCGATATTTGCGGTTGCGGAGTGGATTTTATCGTTACAAAAAACGTGGAAAAAAAGTAGTGTAAATTCAACTTTAAGGCGGAGAATCACCATGAAATATATTCTTGCGTTAGATCAAGGCACAACAAGTTCAAGGGCAATCGTTTTTGACAAACAAGGCCAAATTGTGGGCAAGGCTCAACAGGAGTTTCCTCAAATTTATCCCAATCCCGGTTGGGTGGAACACGATCCGCACGACATTTTGGGCTCGCAAGTGGGCGTTATTGTGGAATCGCTTATTCGTGCCAACGTTTCGGCTGCGGATATCGCCGCAATAGGCATCACCAATCAGCGTGAGACTACTTTCGTTTGGGATAAACACACGGGAAAACCCGTTTATAATGCTATTGTTTGGCAGTGCAGAAGAACGGCGGACTACTGTGAAAAACTGAAAGAACAAGGCGTTGCGGAAACGGTGTACGAAAAAACCGGCTTGGTGCTGGACGCATATTTTTCGGCGACGAAAATAAAGTGGATCTTGGATAACGTCGACGGTGCACGGGAACGCGCGGAAAAGGGCGAGTTGCTGTTCGGAACGGTGGATACATATCTCATGTGGCAACTTTCTCGCGGCAAAATTCACGCCACCGACTACACAAACGCTTGCCGAACGATGCTGTTCAATATCCACACTTTGCAGTGGGATGACGAATTGCTAAAATTGTTCGATATCCCCAAATGTATGCTGCCGGAAGTGCATCCGTCAGGCTACAACTACGGTTGCACGGACGAAACGTTTATCGGACGGGAAATTCCCATTTGCAGCGTGGTGGGCGACCAACAAGCGGCACTGTTCGGACACCTTGCCGTCAACGAAGGCGACGTAAAAAACACCTACGGCACCGGTTGCTTTTTGCTTATGAACACCGGCAACAAGGCGGTGAAATCTTCCAACGGTTTGGTAACCACTTTGGGCGCAAGTTTGCAAGAAAAACCGCCCTACGTGTTGGAAGGAAGCGTGTTTATCGGCGGTGCAATCAACCAGTGGTTGCGTGACGAAATGCGCATGATAAAACAAGCGGCTGAAACGGAAAACTATGCAGTGAAAGTACCCTCTACCGACGGCGTGTATATCGTTCCGTCTTTCACCGGGCTGGGCGCACCCTACTGGGATGCCGATGCGCGCGGAACAATCACCGGCGTTACCCGTGGCACAAAAAAGGAACATTTCATTCGTGCGGCACTGGAAGCAATCGACTATCAGGTATATGACCTTGTCAATTCCATGCAGCGTGATGCCGGCGTGCAAATACGAAGCCTCAACGTGGACGGTGGCGCAAGTGCAAACAACTTTTTGATGCAATTTCAGGCGGATATTTTGAATGCCACCGTCGTTCGCCCCAAAGTGACGGAAACAACGGCGCTTGGTGCGTGCTACTTGGCAGGTTTGTGTGTTGGATATTGGCAAAGTGTGGATGAAATTCGTGCCAACATTCAAGTGGACCGAGAATTCCTTCCGTCCATGGCCGAACAACAGCGTCAACAGCTTGTTGAAGGCTGGGCCCACGCCGTGCGCCAAGCAAGATGCAGATAATTTTGTTCGTTGTGCGCTCAAACGCAACGGTTGTGAAATTTCAAAAATTAAAAAGAGACAGCTCGTTCGCGAGCTGTCTCTTTTGAGTTGTTAAGTTTTTGCTAAAAACCAATTTTGCATTTAAATCGATAAAATATTCGTCGTTTTTGTTATTATCTCTTTTACAAGTAGTCAATACTCGAAGGTTGTGCTTGTATTGTTTTTGTGATATAATAAACAAAAACATTGCCGTGCGTGGAATTTCACTTCGTCAAAAAAGTGTTAAAATTTGCAAAATCACGCAAATGGTTGCACGCACGACGGTCTATAATGGAGCATACGAGTTTATGAAAAAAATTGCAATTATCGGTGGCGGTGTGGCGGGGCTGAGTGCGGCAATTTATGCACTACGAGCCAATGCCGAAGTCACGTTGTTTGAACAGTTCGGGTTGGGCGGTCAAACTGCCAATTTGGGCAAAATAGAAAACTATCCTTCCTACGAAACGGTGGAAGGTTGGGAACTGGCTTCCAAAATGGCAAGTCAAGCCAAGCGTTTGGGGCTTAAAACAATTCGTAGCCGTGTGCTTTCGCTTACAAAGGCGGAAGAATTCACAGTAAAAACGGAAAGAGGCGAGTTTTGTTTTCCGTCCGTGATTGTGGCAACGGGCACTGCGCACAACAAGTTGGGCTTTGAATCGCCCTATGTCGGCAAGGGTGTCTCCTACTGTGCAACGTGCGACGGTAATTTCTACAAGAACTGCCCGGTGGCAGTGGTTGGCGGCGGAATTCCTGCCGTGCGAGAAGCATTGTATTTGGCGGACGTGTGCAGCAAAGTGTATGTTATCGTTCCGCAATCGGCATTTTCTGCCGAGGAAAGGGCCGTTGCCGAACTTTTGGCAAAACCGACGGTGCAACCGTTGTTCAACTGCTCCGTTTCGGAAATTGTTTGTGATCAAAAAGTTTCCGCAATAAGCGTGTTCAATGGCACCGATACGCAAAAACTGGCCGTCGATGCTTTGTTTGTGGCGGTCGGCGCAAAACCCGTAACGGAATTTATTGCCATTGACGGCGTTGAAACTTCCAACGGCTACTTGTGCGTGGACGAAAAATGTCAAACATCTGTGGACGGACTGTTTGCGGCAGGGGACGTGACAAACGGAACGATGAAACAAATTGTCACGGCATGTGCCGACGGGGCAAAGGCAGGAACTTTTGCAACCGTCTATGCCGGCAAATATTCCAAGTAACTTTTCTTCAAAAACAGCGTACCAAAGAAAAAAAATACAATTTCGGAGACAACGTTATGAATTTTTTTGGTACGGACGGAATCAGAGGAACTTACGGCAGTACCCTTACGGACGGTACTGCTTTTTTGCTAGGAAAAAGTTTGGCACTTTTGGGCGGAGATTGTCCCATTGTGCTTATTTGTCGCGACACACGCATTTCCGGCGAAAAACTTTTTCAAGCACTTTCGCAAGGCGTGTATGCGGGCGGCGGCAACGTCATCAATTTGGGCATTTTGCCCACGAACGCAGTGGGGCACTTTGTCAGAAAAATGGGCGGAGACTACGGCGTGATGATAACTGCCAGCCACAATCCGCCCGAAGACAACGGCTTGAAGGTGTTTGATCGCTACGGCGTGAAGTTGTGCACTTCCAAGCAAAAGGTCGTGTCACGCATGATGAACAGCCTTGCAAACACAACTTTGCAAACAAGCAAAATTGTGGAACCGGTGTTCTACGATATTGAAAACATCTACTGCGACGACGTGTTGAAAGCCGTCAACGCCAATTTGTTCGGCATGAAAATTGCCGTTGATTGCTGTTATGGTGCAAGTTACAAGGTAGCAAGAACGCTGTTTTCCAAGGCCGGTGCAACGGTGACGGCGTTTTGCGACAAAAATTGCGGAAAGCAAATAAACGACGGTTGCGGCGCAACGCATCCCGAATTTTTGCAATCAAAGTTGACTCAAGAATACCGTTTGGGCTTTGCCTTCGACGGTGATGCCGACCGCCTTGCCGTTTTTGAAAACGGAAAACAGGTATCCAACGGAAAAATATTTTTTGCCATTGCCAAGTATCTCAAACAAAAGGGACTTTTGCACGGCAATGCCGTTTGCGGAACGACTTTAACTAACGGCGGAGTGGAAAGGGCATTGAACGACATCGGCATTCAACTGTTGCGAAGCGACGTGGGGGACGTGAACGTTTTCAATTTGATGGTGAAAAACAACTTGAATTTCGGCGGCGAAGAAAGCGGACACTACTTGTTGTGCGACTACGCTACAAGCAGTGATGCACTTGTAAACGCTTTGTTCGTGGCAAAAATTTGCAAAGAAACGGGCAGTTTGGAACAGTACTGTCGTGAATGTGAAGAACTCCAAGGTTGTTCCGTCAATTTGCCCATCACCGAAAGCAACGAACGGTTAGCCGAACCCGTCAGTTTGCAACGAACATCCAAGCGTATCGAATCGTTGTATCCCAACTGTCGATTGGTGCTTCGCAAAAGCGGAACGGAACGCAAGGTGCGCGCCTATGCCGAGGGGGAAGATGCACAAAACGCCATCGAATGCGTCGTTGCAACCTTTGCGCAACCTTCATGCAAAATTTGAAAATTACGCAAGCAGAACCGCTTGCGTTTTTTTGTTAAACAGCAACTTTGTTACAAAAAACGGCACACGTACACGCATATTTTCGACAAATGTGCCGCAAAAGTTATCTAACCGTTAGTAACAAACAAGGCTTTTTTTTTCGTTGTGTGGCGTTACAAACACGTTGACACCGTGCGCCGTTTGCGGTAAAATTGCGTCATGACAAATCTTCTATTGAAAATTTTTGTAAAAAACCACGGCGATGTCAACGATCCGTCCGTGCGTGAAAAAGTGGGAAAACTTTCCGGCATAGTGGGCATATTTTTGAACGTTTTGTTGGCCGCAGCAAAAATTGTGGTAGGCGCATTGTTTTCCGTGCTGTCGGTGTTGGCGGACGGCTTGAACAACCTCACCGATTGCGGCAGCAACGTCATTTCCCTTATCAGTTTGAAGTTGGCGGGCAAACCGGCCGATTCCGAACACCCCTACGGTCACCGACGCATGGAATACATTGCCAGCATGACGGTTGCATTCATCATTTTGGTGTTGGCGTTCGAGCTCGGCACCGAAAGCGTGCAAAAAATTGTGGATATGATACGTGGCGAACAAGAGGAACTGACGTTCAGTTTGTGGACGGTTATTGCACTGTCCGTTTCGGTAGTGGTGAAGTTTTGGATGTTTTTGTTCAACCGAAAGTTGGGCAACCGCTACAATTCCGAATTGCTTAAAGCAACCTCCACCGATTCCGTTTCCGACGTTTGTTCCACTTCCGCAGTGTTGGTTGCCGTGCTTGTTTCCCATTTTGCCAACATAAATTTGGACGGCATCATGGGCGTTGCAGTTGCGGTGTTCATTGCCGTTGCCGGCATCAAAATTTTGAAAGAAACAATCAATCAACTGTTGGGCGAGGCACCGTCCGAAGAATTGATAAATTCCGTTGAAGAACGCATAAGACGGTTTGACGGTGTTTGCGGCATTCACGACTTAAACGTGCACAACTACGGCCCCAACAAGTACTATGCAAGCGTTCACGTGGAAGTTGATGCTTCCGTCGACGTGATGGAAAGCCACGAACTTATGGACAAAATCGAACGTGATTTTAGCAACAACACTGATATCACGTTGGTGACGCACTTGGACCCGATAGTGGTTGGCGATGCCGAAACGGACACCTACAAGGCGGAAATTGAAGAAATAGTGCACCGCTTGGACGAACATTTTTCCATTCACGATTTTCGCATGGTGAAGGGCCCCACGCTCACCAACCTTATTTTCGACGTAGCCATCCATTTCGACACGAATCTCACCGCGACGCAAATTCAACGTTACATACAGTCTGAAGTGGACAAAATTCACACAGAAGTGTACGTCGTACCCACCGTGGAACACCAAATTTCTTCCGATAATGCGTTGGTAAAGCATTCGAAACGCAAAAAATAGAAGTGGATGCTGTTTTTGTGTCGTAAACGCAAATTCTAGCAAACAAAAACAAATTGCAACAACTCTGCAAGGTTCGGTATCACCGCCGAGCTTTTTTTTGTTTGTTTTAGTGATTGCGCACCGAGTTTTGTTGTGAAAAAGGCCAAGTATCAAATATCTAGGGGTAAATCGACCGATTCTCCCCCCCCCAAAAAAAAAGCGTGTAATTTTTGAAAAATGTCGAAACAACTTGTTGTCGGCGCAAGCAGTTACATTTTGGGGTGTTTTGTTTTTACATTCTGTTATTGCACAACCGAAAAACACCGATGAAATCAATTGAATGAACGCAGCGGCACGCGTCGCTTTGTTGGCAGTGATGCGCGTGGGGGCGTGCAATTTTTTGCAATTTTTTGCAACGGATAGGGCCCCGTTATTTGACGGTTGACGGTTTATTTGTTACAATAGTTTCATTCTTGCAAGAGAAGGCAAACACGATGAGTAGAGCAGATGAAATTTTTCGCAAAAACATGCGAGATATTATCGACAACGGTTTTTCCGACGAAGGTTCAACCGTTCGTCCGCACTGGGCAGACGGCACGCCTGCGCACACAAAAAAGGTTTTTTGCATTGTCAACCGATACGACTTGCAAAAGGAATTTCCCGTCATAACTTTGCGCCGCACGGCATTCAAGGCCGCCGTGGACGAACTTTTGTGGATTTGGCAAAAGAAAAGTAACAACGTCAACCAACTAAATTCGCACATTTGGGATAGTTGGGCGGACGAAACGGGCAGTATCGGCAAGGCCTACGGCTATCAGTTGGGGGTCAAGCACGTTTATCCGGAAGGTGAATTCGACCAAGTGGACCGTGTGCTTTACGATTTGAAGCACAACCCTGCCAGCCGTCGCATTATCACCAACATCTACGTTCATGCAGATCTACACGAAATGCACTTGTATCCGTGCGCCTATTCCGTCACATTCAACGTCACAAACGGCAAGTTGAATGCAATTTTGAACCAGCGTTCCAACGATATGGCCGTTGCAAACAATTGGAACGTCACGCAGTACGCCGTGTTGGTGCACATGTTGGCACAAGTTTCCGGGCTGCAGGTTGGTGAGCTTGTTCACGTCATTGCCGATGCGCACGTCTACGACAGGCACATTCCGCAAGTGGAAAAAATGTTGCAAGGTCACGAACATTCCGCTCCGAAGTTTGTAATCAACAAAAACGTCACCGATTTCTACAAATTCACCGTCGACGACGTTGCATTGGAAAACTACGAATACGAGCCCTTTTCCGAGAAGTTCGAAGTGGCCATCTAGTTTGTATCAAAACATTTCACGGAGATAAAACATGAATTTGATAGTTGCTGTGGATAGCCGTTGGGGAATTGGCAAAAACAACGATTTGCTTTTCAAACTGCCCCAAGATATGAAATTTTTTCGAGAAACAACAACGGGTAAAACTGTCGTTATGGGCGCAAACACCTTTTTGAGTTTTCCTAGCGGTGCTTTGCCGCGCCGTGTCAATGTGGTTTTGGATTCTTCCGGCGCAAAACACGAAGGAACCGTTTCCGTTTCCACCGTGGAAGAGTTAAAGGCTGTTTTGAAAGATACGCCAGATGACGATATCTTTGTGATAGGCGGCGCATCCGTCTACCGTTTGCTTTTGGAAAACTGCAAAACGGCTTTCGTCACAAAAGTGCAAGCGGACGGCAACGCCGACGTGTTTTTCCCTAACTTGGACGAAATTGATTGTTGGAAATTGACCGAGCAGTCGGAATGGATCCGTGACGGCGAATATCTTATCAGTTTTTGCAAGTATCAAAATTCCCGTTTACAGTAAAAACGGAAAAGTGGTGCGTAGCAAGTGGCTTGCCCAAAAACTTGCAGTTTGTCTTTGAAAAACAACACAAAAATCGCACAAATTGTGTTATTGGGGCAAAGTTTTTATTTTGATAGGTTTTATTTACCGCAACGTTATTGCATGAAAAACCGTCACCGCAAAAAAAATATTATTTAACAGGATAAAATTTCGGTTGCATTTGTTGCAGCCGATTTTTAAGGAGTACCGTGGAAGAAGTATCGCTACATTCAGATAAAATGCGTTCAAAAAGCATTGGAAAATTGCTTGCCGAAATGAGTTTGCCGGCAATTTTTTCCATGCTTGTTCAAGCGCTCTACAACATTGTGGATTCGCTGTTCCTCACCAACATTGGCTATGTCGTGGAAGGTTACAACGGGCTGAATATTGGCAAGGACAGTTTCAACGCCGTCAGCATCGTTATGCCCATGACAATGCTTGTCACAGCAGTTGCTATCGGCATCGGCGTGGGTGCAAATGCGTATATCGCTCGCAAATTGGGCGAGGGAAACAAGGAATCCGCAACAAAAGCTGCCAAAACGGCCATAATTTTGGCGTTGGGCGCATGGGTTGTGCTTATAATTTTAGCCTTCACCGTCAGTCGTCCGTTCGTCGCGGCTTTCGCCAACGAACAAAACGCTTCCGACGTCAACTACGTTGTGGAACAAGGCTCGATGTATCTCACCGTGTACATGGCGGCTAGCGGCGGCATTTTGATAGATATCGTGTGCGCACGAATTTTGCAAGCAACGGGCAACATGAAAGTACCCATGTACAGTCAACTTGTTGGCGCCCTCACAAACATTGCACTGGATGCACTGTTCATCATTCCCTTCAAAATGGGCGTTTTCGGTGCCATTTTGGCAACGTCCATTGGGCAATGGTTTGCAGCTTTTGTCGATTTGTACTTTTTCGTGTTCAAAAAACAAGACGTTTCCATCAATATTTGGGGTTTCAAGCCACAAAAACACTACTTTGGCAGCATTGTGAAGATAGGCTTGCCGGCGTTCGTCATGAATGCAATGGGTTCAGTCGTAACTATAATTTTGAACGTTATGTTGCGCGACTACACCAACGGAATAACGGTGCTTTCCGCCTACTTCAAGGTGCAGTCGTTTATATTCATGCCGGTGTTCGGGCTTATGCAAGGCACAATGCCGATACTCAGTTACAACTACGGCGCAAACTTGCGTCCTCGTTTCAAAAAGACCTTCAAAACGTCGTTGTGCGTTGCGTTGGGAATTTTGACGGCCGGGCTTTTGGCATTCCAACTCATGCCGGAATTGCTAATGTCCATTTTCAAAAGTCAAACACCGTCGGAAGGACAAACGTTGGAACAACTTGCGGCGGAAAACGCATTGTTGGTGCAAGAAGGTGCCT
>CAZADD010000010.1:0-26802 GCA_964483825.1 uncultured Oscillospiraceae bacterium | reverse complement strand
TATCACTAACGTTCGCCTCTATACGGATGCCGAAACAAATTGGTATCGCACCAGCCAAAACGGAAACGGTTGGGATGGCTACGAAATGGCCGAAGCGGCATATGCCAACTGGATAGAAGATACTTTTGTGGGACAAAAGGTGGAAGAAGTTCAAGCCTATGTTGCAACCGTAACTGCAGAAAGTCAAAAAGTTGGCGATACCACACCGCACATTACAGGCGCAACGGTTTCTTCCGCAAGAATCATTGTTGCTGTTCAAGATGCGTTAAGCAAACTTGCCGACTAGTTTTTCAAACAAAAACCCAACAGACGCGATGTCTGTTGGGTTTTTTCTAACAGTAATTATAATTATCAAGAATAAACTCGAATTTCACTTGAATGAAAAATGAGTAACAACATCCCAGGTATTTGGGAATATTTTGCGACTTACTCGCTGTTGTGTTTTTTATACCAAAATCAGCCAATTTCTTTTTCGTTTAAATAAATGTGCTCGGGAAAGTTGAGATAATTTAACGTAAAAAATTCTCCGTTCTTGGCTGAAATTGGCGGTGTGCCGGTTTTATTTACTTGTTTAAATACAAATGATGTGCAATCTTCTTCATCTATATCTGTGTCGTCGAAACAAGTATCGAAATTGGCGCAAATCGTGCCGTTACTCCAAATGAGGAATATAAGTTCGTTTCCTGTCAAGTTGTTAATGTTGCTATAAAATTTTTTGATAATATGTTCTTCTTTTTTTGAAAAATACATGATATTTACTCCTGTTTGAAATCCTTGGGTCGGGCTGGCACAATGTGACAACCGTCTTTTGCGTAATGAATGATGCCTATTGTCGTTGGATATTTTTGACCAGTTTCTTGATCGACATATTGACCTATGATTTTGCCAAAATCTATTCTTTCTCTTTCCGCCCCAATCGCAATTCCTGTGCCCGCATACTGTTTTACTAGATTTTCCGCATCTTCCAATGTGCTGCTGAAAATGCTTCTGCCAACCTTATAATTTCTATGTCCAACTAGGTGCTTTCCTTGTTTATCTTTTTGAATGGTATATTGAGTTGAAGCACCTCTTGTGTTACCAAATCCACCATGATAGCCTGCTCCCATATTACATTTGCTCCTTTTGGTGAGATAGGCTAAATTCACTTTCAAATGGAATGATGGTAATGCCGTAAAATTTTATTAAATTGAATATTTTGTCTGGTGTGCGGCCATATACAATAATTGTGGTGGGTTCTAGTTTGTTGATTACATAGTCAAGCCCCGAAATGAATTGCTGTTTTTCTTCTGTTGATTTTATACAGCCGTGAGTACCTATAGCAATAGTTTTGCCGTGTTCTACTCCTAAACAGGCCGTTTCAAATGTGCGTTCATCGCCCCAGCGAACATTTGGAATTATCTCTAATCCGTTTTCTTGCAACCAATGTGCAAGTGCTTTCCCTCGATAGATGTTGTTTTTTTGCATGTTAAGGGGCATGTCGTAGTACAAACTATAATCAGGGGAAATTACTCCGGGATGTTGTTTTAGTGCGTTTAAGTATCTTCTGGGGTTGCGCCAAAAACATTCAATTTTGTAATCATGTTCATAAAAGTGAACCCATGAATTTACCGTATTTTCTTTTCGCATTTTGGTAAAGGGAACCAACGCTTGTGGAATTGAGTCGCTCGTTGTAATGAGTGGAATTTCTTCTTCACCGACGTATTTGGCATTTTTAACCAAAAAAGAGTTAAAAACGTCGTGTTTTTCATCTTTCTTCAAATTTTTAGTCATAGTATACCTCTTAAATTTTTATTCAACCTTTGGTTGTCGTCAAAATATCATTGACACAAATCATAAGAAATGCTATACTAGACTAACAGGTGGAGATGTAGTAATACATTTCTCTGAGCATTCGATGTTATTGCCGTAACATTGAGTGCTTTTTTTGTGTATATTTAATGTTAATATGTAAGTCTGTGGTGTGCGGCTTCTTGAGACACGCCATAGCGTTCCATTAATTCTTTCGCGCTTAATCCGATGGTCTCTTCATAAGGCATCATAATTTCTCCTGTAATCGCCTTGACAACCCACTCCAAACTCATATATGCCGGAATCTTTTTGTTTTTGAATGTCCTGTTGAAAATTGGTCTAAATCCGAGTTTGTCTACGAAGGGATGAACTATTTCGTGCAAAATGTGTGCACGATATCCTCCTGTGTTGCGTTCATATGCTCCATTAAAAACAGATTCTGCTATTTGGATAATAAATTCATCGTCATTTGTTCGTATGCATCGCGCAGGTACGTTGTAAGGCAATTCTGAGTCTTCGACAATTTCATAGTAAGCATTGCCATAGGCATCGGGAATCTTGTCGAGTAAGTCTAGAGGATTTATTGGTCCGTTTGGCGGCAATCCGAAAAGATTCCGAAATATTCTGGCACACAGACGAGCCTCTGTTCTGTTGGTGGGTCTAACGGCGTAATCCAATATTAATCTTCTCCTAAAAGGTTCATTATTTTTTGAGCAGTTTCTTCGTCAATGTTATCGAAGGAACGTTGAAATTGTAATGCAACTTGTCTTTTGAAATTCGGGGCGGATATAAGATTGATTTTTGAAGAAGTTTTTGATTCTTCAATAGCCCTCATCAAATCATGTTGTTCTGCGGTGTTTAGGTTGTAGTGATGAATGATTTTATCAATCCATTCATCGGGAACATTTTTCTTTCCGTTTTCGACCGCCGAAACGAAAGATGCTTTTACGCCCAGAAGCTTTGCCGTGTCTCCGGCGTTTTCATGGTTTTTTATGCGAAGTATTCTCAAAAATTCGGCAAATTTTGTGTATGGCATCGTTGTCTTCTCCTTTTATTGATCAGATTATATACTAAAAATTGTGCCATGTCAATACAATTAACCTAAAAAAGATTATTTTTTTTTACCAAAACGCTTGTAATGTGCCATGGGCTTTAGTTGCATTTGAGTCACGGGCTGTCCGTATCCTCGTTTTGTTGCCAAAAGGCCGCTAAAATGGTAAAATAACACAAAAAGTTCGCACTTTGCTTGCAACAGGTGAGAACGGCGCTGTTTTGCACACTGCAAGTGCAACGAGCGGCAGTTTTGCGAATATTCACTTCCGACAGTTTTCAAACCACAACCCCATGAAAAAACGTTTTGCTTTAATTTTAATAGCGGTGTTTGCGTTAGTGGCGGCGTTTGCGGCAACAAGTACGGCTTTTGCCGACGAACAGCACAACGCCAACTACGTTCCTGCGCACAAAAAGTATGGCTTGTCGTCGTCTCTTGATAGTGACGGCAAGGTTTACGGTGCTGCGTTTTCGGGGGTTTATTTCGGGTCGAGCGGCATTCAAGTGGTGGTGGAAATTTATTCTTCCGACGCATTAAAGTTGGATTTTTATTTGGGTGACGGTAACCTTTCGGAACAGCAAGCCCAAAACAAACAAAAATTGCTTGACCTTGCCGAAACTATTCACGCACTTATAACCAAAGTGGACGAATGCGCCAACACTAGTTACGACGGTTCGGGCAACCTGCCTTGTTCGGATATTTGGCGTTACAACCAAGCAAAACAAGGCGATCGACTGGAAATTTCCGTCGAAACCTACGAAATGTTACAGTTGGCCAAGGAAATGTATGCGGAAACGGACGGTGCGTTCAACCCTGCCGTTTACCGTTTGGTGGATTTGTGGGGTTTTTCGTCTAGAATTTATCAAAAAAAAGCATTCGATAAGGCCACTTATCCCTACGATCGCCCCGTCACACCCGAATACTTTGTTACAAACGGCTATCCTTTGCCCGATGAAGAATACGTTAAAGCGTTTTCACAAAGTGCTTTCACCGATTTTTCCGACGATGCCGTTACGCTTACGCAAGACGGTGACAGTTACTACGTTACCAAAAACGTTGCACCCGTCGTTGTGGACGGTGTGGAATACGGTCAGTGGCTGGATTTAGGCGGTGTTGCAAAAGGCTTCGTTGTGGACGAAATAACGCAACTTTTGCGAAAAAACGACATCTACCGCTACTACGTCGATGCAGGTTCCAGCAGCAGTTCGTTGGGATTGGATGCTAGCGGTAACAGTTCAACAATCACGTTGGCCGATCCGTTTGCGCCCTATTCGGATATCTACGTGCAAGAATTGTTCAGTTACGAAACGGGCGTTGCAACCCTTTCCACAAGCGGACAGTACGTTCGCAAATACGTAACCGACGGCGTAGAGTACTCGCACATTATCGACGGCACAACAGGCGCACCGGCACAAACGGGTGTCAAAATGGTTTCCGTAACCGTTCCGCAAACGTGCGGACTGTGGGCGGGCAAGGGCGATTGCCTTACAACGGCACTGACCGTTATGGGCAAAGATAGAATTGTGGAATTTGTCAACGGATATTTGAAAGAACAGGGCATAACGGTTGTCGTACTGTTCGAAACGTTCGACGGCAAGCGTGAAATTTGTTCCAACTTGCCCAAAAGCAAAGTAAAATCCAAGGGAGCGTATTTCGACAATTACGCTTGGACGCTGTCGCAAGACGAAACGGGCAACTATTTCTACGATGCGGAAGCTACTTTCGGCAAAGATTCCAAAACTTCCCAAACGGTGGCCATTGTGCTGGGCAGTGTTTCGGGGGCAAGCTTGCTTTTCTATTTGGTGTATTATTGCATCAAGCACAAAACAAGCGCATTGCAAAAAGTTGTGTGTGCTCGTGCGGACAAACCTTTCAAGGCGGCGGACGTTGGCGTGTATATGTTGGTGGCGTTGCTTATAGCGGTGTTGTTCGGCGTGTTCTTTTCGCAAGACCAGAGCCGTGTGCAAACGGTGAAAGTGACGGATATTTCCACCGGCGAAGAACTGTTTTTGTACAATTTGGTACGCAACGAGTACAAGTTCGATGGCGGCACTAACGGTTGGCAAATGCAAATGGAGTACGGTGCAGACAGCGTAACGGCGACTTTTTACCGTGAAATTGACGGTGAAATGCGCAAAAACGTGCTGGAAATAACGCGCGGAAGCAATCCTACCGTCAAAATGGTGGATTCCGTTTGCGGTGCGGGCAAAGATTGTGTGCGCAATTTCAGTGAAATTTCCAAGGGCGGCGGCGTGATAGTTTGCAGCCCTAACAGATTGAAAGTAACAACGGAGTAGGCTTCTTTTTTGGGGTTGAAATATGAAAAAAACTCATTCGAAAACTAAATTATCGGCCAAACGGTTGGCAACATTGGGCGTGCTGTGCGCAATGAGCCTTATCACTTTCATGATTGAAAGTTTGTTTTCGCCGTTGTTTTTGCCGGGCGCAAAGATGGGACTATCCAACGTTTTTTCGTTGCTTTGCGTGTTCGTTTTGGGGCCGGTTGATGCCGTAGTGCTTGTGATTGTTCGCACAACGCTGGGAAGCGTGTTCACAGGA
Organism: uncultured Oscillospiraceae bacterium; assembly: GCA_964483825.1. Classification (GTDB taxonomy): domain Bacteria; phylum Bacillota; class Clostridia; order Christensenellales; family CAG-314; genus Fimimonas. The sequence goes on along the minus strand of CAZADD010000010.1, from coordinate 21,404 downwards.
AATTTGTCCACGCTGCTTTACAGCATGTCGGCAGGTTTGGTTAGCGTGGGCGTTTCGTCGCTGCTGGTGCAACTGGTGTATCCCAAAGTGAGCATAATTGCCGTTTCGGTAGTTTCCGCAGTGGTGCACAACCTCACCCAAAACATTGTGTTCTGTTTGGTAAGCAGCACTCCGCAAATGTTTGCCTACATGCCGTGGCTTGCGCTTTTGGGCGTGGTTGCAGGGTTGATTGTGGGCTTTGCAGTGTGGTTTGTGTTGCGCACCGTTCCGCTGAAAACTTTTGCGTCGCTACTGAACGCATCGGAACAAGATTTTGCAACGGCCAAGCAAACGGAAAGCGACAAAGATGCCGTTGTTGAAAAATAAATCAAGTCACTTTTGCACCAATTGCTTGTTTGGATGTGTCGACATCGAGTTTTGAACAAAAAAAGGCAATTTTCCATGCACGTACAAAAAAGCTTTTTGTGATTTTCACAACCAATGGTGCAATTCAAACGATTTGCCCGACGCAACTTCAATTGTTGCGTTTTGCGGGTAAATTTTGCTTAAATACTGTCAAAACTAGGTGCAGAATATTGCACCGTTACAAAACCGGGGGACGGCACGGAAAGGTGCAACGACCCACAAAAACTTAAACTAACCAAAGTGCGCTTTTGCGCAAAAACTTTGGAAAAACGGACGAAGAAAATGAAAAACGTATTGATTTTGAACGACATTTCGGGGCTGGGCAACTGCTCGATTAGTGCCAACTTGCCCATCTTCACAAAACTTTCTCACTACTGTATGCCTGTGCCTACGGCAACTTTTTCTTGCCAAACAGGTTTCGAACGCTACACTTTTCAGCGCAACGAACATCTTTCGCAGTGCGTGGAAGACGTGTTGAGCAATCGCGATGCCGATGCAATCTACGTTGGATTTTGTGTGGACGAAGGCCTGTTGGACGAAGTTATCAATACGGTTATCGGTTTGCGTGCCGCCGGGAAATTTGTGTTTATCGACCCCGTTTTGGGGGATAACGGCAAGCTCTACAACATTTTCGACGATGCTTATGCAAAAAAAATGAAACGCTTGGTGTCGTTGGCGCAGTGCATTACCCCCAATTTGACGGAAGCGTGCTTGCTTGCCGACGTAAGCTTCGACGAGTTGCAACGGCAAGTGGAAAGCCCCACCTTCCTTGCATTTTGCGGCAAAATTTTTCAAAACTTTTTGCAAAAAACCGGTGCGGAAAGTGCCGTCATCACCGGCGTTCCGTGCGGAGACTTGGTGGGCAACGTCGTTTTGGAAAAGGACGCACCAATTCGTTTCGTCACAAACGAGCGAGTACCCACCAACTATTCGGGCACCGGCGACGCTTTCAGTTCCGTTGTGTGCGGCGAACTTTTGAACGGTTGCGACCTGCTTCAAGCAACGGAAATTGCCGCCAATTTCGTTTGTAAAGCGGCAAAATCCACGCAAGAACCCGACCGCCGCTTTGGCGTGGAATTTTTCCGAGTGATGGATTTGCTGTAAACCGTGTTTTGAATATAACACAAAAAACACCTTGCAATTTGCAAAGTGTTTTTTTTATGGTTAATATTTCGTTTTTAAAAATTATCAGTCGTCGGCACCGCCCAACATTTCTAATTTATCTTTGGGGGTTTGGGGTAAACTGTCGCCGTGTTTGACAAACAGCATCGTCACAAACGACAACGCCACAAATACCGTTGCGTAGGGGAACAACACTTTCATTGTGTTGCACGCATCCATCAACGCGCCGGAAAGTATCGGCGTTATCACTTGTGCGGCCATGCTTGCCGTGTAGTAGTAGCCGGTGTATTGTCCGATGTTGCCGCCCTTGGAAAGTTCCACAACCATGGGGAAGCTGTTGACGTTTATGGTTGCCCAAGCAATGCCGGCCAGTGCAAACAGCACGGACATCAACCACGACGGAGTGGAGCCGTCAATGAAAATTGCCCCGAAGAAAGCCAACGTCAGCATTGCAACGCCTGCAAGTATCGTCTTTTTGCGTCCGATTTTGCTTGCAACCATTCCCACCGGAACGTAAGCTACTATTGCCGCCGCTTGTGCTATCAGCAAAGTGGTGTTGTAGTCTCTGTTCAAAACGTTCACGGCATATGCGCTGTATTTGCTGGTGACGGCGTTGTATCCCGCGAACCAAAGTGCCACGGAAGCAAGTATCAACAACAGCGATTTCACCTTTTCTTTGGGCAATTTTTCCGTTGCTTCTTCCGTCGTTTGTTCGGGGTCCGTTTCGCTATCCAAAACCGCTTGTGCCTCCAACATTTCCGTGTTCCATTTCTTTTCTTTCACGGTGAGCACAAACACTATCAAGGCCACCAACATTATTCCGCAAACGGCAACCACAAACCAAGTGTAACTCATCAACTGATTTTTCACTTTGCCCGTGCCGAAAAGCATTCCCAACAACAGTACCAAAATGCCGCCGGCCGTTCCCATAAGGTTTATTATTGCGTTGGCCTTGCTGCGCAACGGTTTAACGGTAACGTCGGGCATAAGAGCAACGGCGGGGGAGCGGAACGTTGCCATGGAAACCAGCGTTCCCAACAGTACCACGACGAATATCACCAATATCCAAGCGTTGGATTTCATCACGGAATTTGCAAATTGGTTTTCCGCTTCGGAAACAAGTGACGAGTAGGCGTTTGTGGTTCTGCCCGTTACTTCAGTGCCGTCGTCGGCGTAGGTGTATTTAGTTCCGCCAAACAATCCTCCGCTTTTTGATTGCACGCAAATGCGGTAGGAATCGTTGGATTTGTCGTACACGTAGTAGGAATTGTATCCAAGGTCGTCACTGCAGTACCAATCGTGCAGCTGATTTTGTTCGTCCGCCGTCAGTTCCGCAAAGGTTTTGCCAAATTTCACTTTGGCTGCGTAGTCTTTCACCGTGTAGGTGGCAGGAACTTCGTTGTTGGTGAACACGTGATATTCACGGTTTTCCACTTCGTAGTTTTGTTCCCAATATTCCTGTTTTGTGCCGTCGGAAATTTTTAGCAGTTGTGCGTTGTCGGCGAATGTCAAACCAACAAAGCAAACTATCGCACAAATTGCTCCGATAACGATAAATGGCGTGCGTTTGCCGTACTTGGTGTCCTTTTTATCCGAAAGTGCCCCGAAAAGCGGCAACATGAACAACGCCAAAATGTTATCCAACGACATTATAAATCCGGAAACGGTTTGGTTCAGTCCGAATTTGTTTGTCAGCATCAACGGAACGATGGTATCGTATGCTTGCCAGAAGGTGCTGATAAGGAAGAATGCAAATCCAACAAGCAAAGTGCGTTTGTAGTTGAGTTTCATTTGTTACTGTTCCTTTAAGTTATTTCTATCGCACGTGGCTCTAGTACCAATATTATATTAAAAAAAGTTTCACATGTAAATACCTTATTTTTTCATTTTTTGAAAACTGTACAGTTTTATAATTTTAGGCGTGGTAGAGTCCTGTGTCTTTTCAAAAGACATTTTGGCAAAATGGATGACGTAGTAATCGCCATATTGCCCCAATGGCTTTTTAATTTTGCAAGAAGTTGCCATGACAGGCGGCATTATAGTCTACTTTCCTTGATACGACGGCGCATAGTTAATAAATTTATTGGTAGATAGCCAAATCCGGATGAACGAGTTCCTTTGTAATTGTTTTTGTTGTATTTGCGTGCAATTGCGGCCAACAGGTGTTGTGTTTTTGAACGGTGAAGTTGTAGTTTTCGTGCGACCGAGCGTGAGTTTTTCGTCAAAAGCAACTGCGTTCGGACAAAACGTAGGACAAGTTTGCATCCAAACGGGCGTATAGTAGTACAAAACCGTGGAGGTGCGCAGTGAAAAGCAAATGGAAAACGGCGAAAATAATTTTACCGCTTGCGGTACTTGTGTTGGCGGCGGTGGGGCTTGTTTGTTTTTCGACAAACTTATCGGGAAATTCCGAACAAACGCCGCAAAAACATTATCAAGGCGTTTTGGAACTGTGGAACGTGGAAAAGTTCGAGGGCGGTTCGGGCAGTAGGCCGTCGTGGCTTACGGCAAGGGCAGCGCAGTTCGAAAAAACTCATTCGGGTTTGTTCGTGCACGTCACAAGTTTGACTGAAGAGCAGTTGCAAGAAAAGTTAGACGGCGGCGAAAGGTTCGATGCCGTGTGCTTTTCACGGGGCACGGGCAGCGTTTTGCAAAGTTTTTTGCAACCCTACAGCGGCAGTACCAAGGATATCAAGGAAAACTTGCTGTCTTCCGGCACGTTGGAAAACACAACCTACGCTTTGCCGCTTTACGCGGGCAGCTATTTTTTGTTTGCTCGCAAGTGTCAGCTGGCGCAAAATGCCGATATTCTTTCCACTGCGCTAACCAACGTTTTCGAGCGCAAGGCTGGCAAGCACGTCTATTCCTTGCAACCGCTTATTTGCGGTTTTACAAAATATAACAGTCCGCTTTCGGCATTGGCAATGAGCGGCGGCAAGGGCAAAGCGGCACCGGACGAAAGCGTGTCGCAGTACGCTGCCTACGAAAAGTTCGTTGCCAACAAAACCGCCGTCACCCTTTTGGGCACACAACGGGATTTGTACCGTCTTTCTCAGCGTGAGAAGAACGGAAAAATCGATGCACTGGAATGCCGTGCGTTGTGTGGCTACACCGATTTAGTGCAGTACGTAGGCGTTTCGGCGCAGTGTGAGAATGCCGACTGCGTGACGGAATTTTTGCAATTTTTGGTGTCCGAACAGTCACAGCAAACGCTTGTTTCATTGAATTTGTTTTCCGTGTTGCAACAAACCTACTACACGTCGGAATGCTACGCCGAGGCGGAACAAGGCCTATCCTTCGCTTATGTACCAAATGCTTTCGGGGACGAAACGTCCGTTGCACTTCAGCGTGCCACGGCGTTGAAAACGTTGGAAATGTAAACAATGAATTGGGATAAATTTTGCGGAACAATGAAAAAGAAAGGCGTGACCTTTCGATGCGACAAAACTTTTGCGCAACTCACAACTTTGGGTTGCGGCGGCAAAATTGCCGTTACGCTGTACCCTCAAAACGTTGGTCAGCTGATATTCGTTGCAAAATATTTGCGTCGTCACAAGGTGAGACACTGTTTTCTGGGTAGGGGCAGCAACGTGTTGACTTCGGACGGCGACTACTGTGGCGTGGCGGTGGTGACGACGGGCGTGAAGGAAATTTTTGTGGAAAACGAGCGTGTTGTTGCCGATTGCGGTGTGTCTGCGCCGATACTTGCGGCAATTTTGGTCAAAAACGGGCTCAGCGGCGGCGAATTTTTGGGTTGTTTGCCGGCCACGGTGGGTGGCGTTGTCGTTTGCAATGCAGGTTGTTTCGGGCAAAGCGCCCAAGGCATCGTGCAAAGCGTCGTTGCGCTTAAAAGGGGAAAACTCGTTCGACTTTCCAACAAACAGTGCTGTTTTTCCGCACGAAAGAGTATTTTCAAAAACAACGCCGATTTCGTCGTGTTACAAGTGGAAATGCGGCTAAAAAAGGCGTTGCCGTCGCAAGTGCAAGCGCAAATTGCACGTATGCGACAAAAAAAGGCGGCAACGCAGCCCCTTTCGGAGCGTTCGGCCGGTTGCGTGCTGTTCAACGAAAAGGTTGCCGTGTCGCGCCTTGTGGATTTGGCAGGGCTAAAAGGGTTCACTTTGGGCGGTGCGCAGGTATCCAAAAAACACGCAGGGTTTGTAATTAACCTTGACAAAGCGGCCTCAAAAGATATATACTTATTGATACGGTACGTCCAAAACACCCTTGCGGAAAAGTTTGGAACAACGACGGAAACGGAAGTGTGTTTTATCAACTTCAACGACGAACCGTCAAGAGGCCAACAATGTCCTTTTCACAAAAAGTAAAAGAAGAAATTTCCAAAAACGTGCAAAAATTGAAGGGTTGCTGTGCAACTTCTTTTTTGACTGCCGTTTTGAAGTCCATCGGTTCGTTAAGTTTCAGCGATGGCGGTTTCGGTTTTACGGTGGAAACGGACAATTTGACGCTACTCACAATTTGTGGCAATTTGTGCCAAAGCAAACTGGGCTGTGACGTGGATATTTTGCAAATAGGCGACGAAGTGGGCAAAAACGCCCGTTTTGTGGCTAAATTTCCGCCGCAAGTGGGGGAAAAACTCAATCTCATCTACCGTGACGACGAAGACTGTTTGCACATCAACGACGAAGTGGACGTGGATTTATCCAACACTTGTTGCCGTCGTTCATTCGTTCAAGCATTGTTTTTGTCTTGTGGTTCGGCAACGGTGCCGTCCGTCAAGGAAGATGCTTTCGGTGCAAGCGACCACAACAACTATCACTTGGAACTTCGCTTTTCCAACTGGGATTTTGCCGATTTCGTACTGAACGAGTTTTCGGAGTTGGAATTCAAATTGACGCAACGCAAAACCAACGCCGTTTTGTACTTGAAGGACAGCGAAAAAATATCCGACTTTTTTGTGTACGTGGATGCAATCAACGCCAAGTTCCAGTTGGAAAACGTGCTTATCAGCCGCAGTTACCGCAACACGGCCAACCGTCAGCGCAACTGTATCGATTCCAACATCGACCGTGCGATAGTGGCGGCATCCAAGCAACTGAATGTAATTGCCGACTTGCGCAAAAGCGGAAAATTCGAGTTGTTGCCCACTCAGTTGAAGCAAGCGGCCGTTGCTCGTGAACAAAACCCTTCCGCAAACCTTGCGGAATTGGCGGCAATTTTGAACATATCCAAAAGCGGGGTTAATCACCGACTGGAAAAACTGATGGAATTTGCCGAAAAACAGCAAAATTCGTAACATAAGGAAAAATACAGATGAAACCTTTCGTACATCTTCATTTACACACGGAATACAGCCTTTTGGACGGAGCAACTCGTATCAACGATTTGCTCAAACGTTGCGTTCAGTACAACATGCCGGCCGTTGCTATCACCGACCACGGCAACATGTACTGCGCTTGGAAATTTATGAAAGCCGCCGCCGAAATCAACAAGGACGAGGACGGCAATTTTGTGCAAAAAGTAAAACCCATTATCGGTTGTGAATTTTACGTGTGCGAAAACTTGAACAACGTCGGTTGGGATAACAAAGAGTACTACCACCTTATTTTGTTGGCAAAAAACAACACGGGATACTACAATTTGTGCCGCCTCAACTCCATTGCGTTCGTGGACGGTTTCTACTACAAACCAAGGGTAGATTTCGAAACTATCAAAAAGTACAGTGAAGGGCTTATTTGCCTTTCCGCGTGCATTGCCGGGCAACTTCCGCGCTTGTTTTTGGCCGACCGTCCGCAAGAGGCACGGGAATTGGCCTTGCAGTACAAGGAACTTTTCGGCGAAGACTACTACATCGAAATTCAAAGTCACGGTATCGACGACGAATATGCCGTTATGCCTCAACTTGTGCAACTGGCACGGGAATTGGATATCAAAATCGTCGTCACCAACGACGTTCACTATTTGGACAAGCAAGATGCGGAAATTCAAGACGTGATGATGTGCGTTCAAATGGGCAAGTATTTGGACGATCCGGACAGAATGAAGTTCCCAAGCGACGAGTTTTACTTGAAGACTTACGACGAAATGGCGGAACTTTTCCCTAATTTGCCCGACGCAATGGAAACCACGTTGGAAATTGCCGAAAAGTGCAACGTCAACTTCGGCAAGGAACGTCTTTTGCCGCTGTACACACCGCCGGACGGAATGGATTCTGCGGAATACTTGCGCTTTTTGTTGGAAAAAGGGCTCAAAGAAAAGTATCCCGAATGCACGCAAGAAATTCGTGACAGAGTGGAATACGAGTACGGCGTTATTTGCAGCATGGGTTTTGTGGACTACTACCTTATCGTGTGGGACTTCATCAACTATGCCAAAACCAATGGTATCCCGGTAGGCCCCGGGCGCGGTAGCGGCGCAGGCAGTGTCGTTGCTTACCTTATCGGAATAACGGAAGTGGAACCTTTCCGCTTCAATCTTATGTTCGAACGCTTTTTGAACCCTCAACGCAAATCCATGCCCGACTTCGACGTGGACTTTTGCATGGACAGACGTGGCGAAGTTATCGACTACGTTCACCGCAAGTACGGCAACGACAACGTGTGCCAAATTGTAACTTTCGGCACAATGGCAGCCAAAAACGCCATTCGAGACGTTGCTCGCGTCATGCGTTTTCCCGTTTCGGAATCCAACCGCTTGGCCAAAATGGTTCCGGATAACTTCAAATATACCATTCGTCACCTTTTGGGCTTTGCCAAGTACAAAAAGGAAGCGGATACCTACATTTCGGAAGAATTGAAGGCCGCCTACGACGATCCTGTAACGCACAAACTTATCGATATCGCAATGCGCTTGGAAGGCTCTCCCAGACAAACGGGCATGCATGCGGCAGGCGTGGTTATTTGCCGTGAAAAGGTTGCCGATCACGTTCCTTTGCAAACCAACGGCGGTGCGGCACGCAACGGCGGTATTGTCACCACGCAGTACAACATGATAGAAGTGGAAGAATTGGGCTTGCTCAAAATGGACTTTTTGGGCTTGCGCACTTTGACGGATATCAAAAAAGCTTGCGACTACGTCTACGAAGACTACGGCGTGAAGGTAGATTTTTCCAAGGATAACTATTCCGACCCCAACGTGTTCAAGCTTATTTCCGGTGGCGACACGATGTGTATTTTCCAACTGGAAAGCGGCGGTATGTGCGACCTTATGCACAAAATGAAGCCGGAAGGTTTGGAAGAAATTATCGCAGGTATCAGTTTGTACCGCCCCGGCCCCATGCAGTACATCGGCAACTTTATCGAGTGCAAATTCGATAAATCCAAAATTCACTACTTGCACCCCGCAATGGAAAGCATTCTTTCCGTAACCAACGGTTGCATCGTCTACCAAGAACAGGTTATGCAACTAGTGCAAAAATTGGCGGGATTTTCCATGGCTTTGGCAGATAACGTCCGCTACGCCATGAGTAAGAAAAAATCCGAAATGATGAAGCAACTGGGGGAACTTTTCGTGCACGGCGGCACGTGGACGAACGGCGAAACGGTGCCCGGCTGCGTGAAAAACGGCATTCCGGAAGACATTGCATTGCAAATATACAAGCAGTTGGACGACTTCTCTCAATATGCGTTCAACAAGTCGCACGCAACTTGCTACGCCTATGTAACCTATCAAACGGCTTGGCTCAAAAACTACTATCCTGCGGAATTCATTTGTGCATTGCTTAACAACCGTATCAACGACATTGCTCAAATCAAAAAGTACATGGAATATGCAAAAACGCAGGGTATCAACGTGTTGCCGCCGGATATCAACAAAAGCCGTGACGAATTCCGTGTGGAAAACGGTGCGTTGCGTTTCGGTTTGGGCGGCATTCGCAACATTGGCGTGGGCATCGTCAAACAGTTGGTGGAAGAGCGTGAAGCGCACGGCGAGTTCGTGGATATGACGGATCTATTTGAAAGATGTATATCCTTCTTGAACAAACGCATGATCGAAAACCTTATCAAGGGGGGAGCTTTCGACTGTTTCGGCAGAACACGTGCGGATATGTTGCAGTGGTACGCCGAAGAATATAACGAAGTTCAAGAACACGTCAAAAAGCAAGCCACTGGGCAAATTTCTATTTTCGACATGATGCCTGAACTTAAAACGGAAATTCGCACTACGCACGAACAAGTGAAAGAATTCCCCAAACAGGTGCTTTATAATTTTGAAAACGAAGTGCTGGGGTTGTATATGACGGGTTCTCCGCTGGACGACTACGACGCAATTTCCAAAAAATTCGGTTTCGATTTTGACACTTCTTTGGTTATGCCTTACGTTCCGGACGATTCCGAAACGGGCGAAAAGGTCTACCCGGAAGTGCAACGCCGCAATGTTGTCACAGGCGGCATTTTGCACAGCATACGCGTCGTTATCGGCAACGAAAACAAAAAAATGGCTTTCGGCACGCTGGAAGATAAGTTTTCCACGGTGGAAGTGGCAATGTATTCCATTGCTTACGAAAAGTACAAAACATTGTTTGCCGAGGATAGTTTCGTGGTTGTGAAAGGTGCTCTCACCGAAGCTCGCGAAGGCTACAAAATTAACATCAGGGAACTTATCAACCCACACAGCGAAACGGCAAAGGCCGTGCAAACGGAAACGGTTGTGGAAAAATCCAACGTTACGCTTTGGCTGAAAATGGACAAGCGTGACGACGAAGCGTACGAAAAAGTTGTTAACATTCTTCGTCAATACGAAGGCGACGTTCCCGTCAAGTTCCGCATAGAAGGCAAAACTTTCGTTGTGGAACGGCACGTACGCAAGTGTTCCGGTTTGGAATACGAATTGGATCAGTTGTTGGGCAGCGAAAACGTTGTGTTTTTCGAGAAATAGCGGAAACGGACGTTGCAAGCCCTGCAAGTTGGCTCAAAATGCTTGACTATTCCCAAGCGGTGTTATAAAATACTTAGGCATGGGGATTTTTCCCAAATAAAACAAGAGGTAAAGCGATATGAAACAAGGTATACATCCGAATTATCATCAAGCGACTGTTGTATGTGCTTGTGGCGCAACGTTCCAAACGGGAACAACCAAAGATACCGATGTGATCAAGGTGGAAATTTGCAACAAATGTCACCCCTATTTCACAGGTAAACAAAAATTGGTTGATGCCGGCGGAAGAGTTGACAAGTTCAACAAAAAGTACGGCTTCGACAAGAAATAAGGAAAAAGCAAAATCAAGGCGTAACCCGAACAAAGGTTGCGCCTTTTGTTTTGTTGTATCTGCGGTGGTTTGTTGCTCTCGTTTGCTTACTGTGGCTTGATGATGGGCATCAAGCAACTGTTGTATGTGCGTTGTTTCGCAACGTTTTTTATCTGTTGGCTTGTTTTCGACTCCGTATCGGTCACAATGTATTTGCAACAAATGCCACCCCTATTTCACAGGTAAACAAAAATTGGTTCCGCAACTGCATCTAAGCAAAAAAACTGAGCACAGCGGAAACGGCTTTGGTCGGTTGCAAGTTTTGCACCGAAAAAGGCGGAAGAGTTGACAAGTTCAACAAGAAGTATGGCTTCGACAAGAAATAAGGAAAAGCAAAATCAAGGCGTAACCCGAACAAAGGTTGCGCCTTTTGTTTTGTCGTATCTGCGGTGTTTTGTTGCTTCCCATTGCTTGCTGTGGCTTGATGATGGGCATCAATCAACTGTTGTATGTGCGTTGCGCCGCAACGTTTTTTATCTGTTGGTTTACTTCCGCCTCCGTGTCGGTCACAATATATTTGCAACAAATGCCACCCCTATTTCACAGGTAAACAAAAATTGGTTCTGCAACTGCATCTAAGCAAAAAACGGAGTACAACGGAAACGGCTTTGGTCGGTTGCAAGTTTTGCAATGAAAAGGGCGGAAGAGTTGACAAGTTCAACCCCAAGTACGGCTTCGACAAGAAATAAGGAAAGAATTACAACAAAGAACGCAACTTGTTCGTTGCGTTCTTTTATATCAGCGGTCGGAATATGTTTGCAAAGGCGCAAACGGTTTTTTCCCAAAGTTTAAGTTTTGGGGGATTCAGTTGCAGTTGACAGCGGGAAATCATTGCCGTCAAGTCGTCGTAAAGTTGCCGCACGGCAAGCGTTTTGTACATGTACGTTCCGCATTCGTAGTGGTGCACCAAACTTCTGTAATCCAAGTTGATTGTGCCAATCACCCCGGCAACGCCGTCGGCAACAATGCTTTTGGCGTGGATAAATCCTGCCGTGAAAGTGTAAACGTTAACGCCGGCTTTCACCAACTTTTTGCAACTTTGTTTGGTCATGGCGTAGACGGTTTTTTTGTCGGGAATTTTTGGGATAACCACGCAAACGTTCACGCCTCGTTGTGCGGCACGGCGCAAAGCGTCGGTGACGGAATCGTCGGTGATAAGGTAGGGCGTTGTCACAAGCAAATCTTTTTCCGCTTGGTTTATCAAGTTAAGGTACACGCTGCGAGCAATTTGTTCATTGTAGATGGGTCTTGGTCCGTCGCCGAAGGGCACAACTATTCCTTTGTCGATAATGCCGCTTTTTTCGCAATCGACAATGTATTTTTCAAAGTCTTCCGTTTTTCTCGTTGTCATTGCAAACATTTGCAAAAACATTATTGTCAGCGACGACACGGCGTTGCCGATAAGTTTCACGCCGGAATCTTTCCAGTAGCCGAAGGGGTGCGTGTGGTTGATGTACTCGTCGGCAAGGTTAAAGCCGCTCATGTATCCCACTTTTCCGTCGATAACGGTAATTTTGCGGTGGTCTCGGTTGTTGTAAATTGCCGAAGCGATGGGGCGAATTTTTGCAAAACGCTCGCATTTGATGCCAATTTTGCGCATTTCCGAACAGAATGTGCGGTTTGTGTGTGACCAACTGCCAAAATCGTCGTAGAGTAAGCGAACTTCCACACCTTGTGCAATTTTGCGTTTCAAAACTTCCAAAATGGAATCGAACATTTTGCCGTGTTCCACAATGAAATATTCCATGAACACAAATTTTTCCGCCTTGTCTAACTCCGTCAAAAAATCGGATAAAAATATTTCACCGCTGGGAAAGTACTGCGTGTCCGTTTGTGTGAATGCCGGAGCGCCCATGTTTTTCAAGTATTCTATTTGTCCTGCGTATTTGGGCGGAGCGTCGGGCCTATCGGCAGCAAGTTTTGTTTGCGGCAACTGTTTGAAGGTGCGCAAGTCTTTTCTGGGAACGAAGTTGCGGGAAAAAACGAGGTACATTATTATGCCCACGGCAGGAAAAACGGCCACCAAAATGCACCAAGGCAGTTTGGTTTCGCTACTCATATCTCGGTTGACGATAGCCAAAAACACAATCACCGCAACGATGGTGGAAACTATCGAAACTATCTTGAAGTTGTTGCTGGAATAGTAGGCAATGACCACGGCAATTGCAATTTGTGACAAAATTGCCAAAACCATCAAAGTCAATCTACTGAACAGCATTTTGAAAAACTTTTTCACAATTTTCCTCCCAACCTTATTATGATACAAAAAAACACGCAAAATTGCAAGACGTATTGCAATTTTTGTGACAATAATCGCCGTGTTTGTGGCCGAAATATTTTGCGTGCCGCAAATTGACGATATAAATTGCAAAAAAATTGACAAAGTCGGTGCAAAGTCGTATTATTTACTAGATGAAAAAAGATATTTATATTTTAGGCATAGAAAGCTCTTGCGACGAAACGGCCGCTTCCGTTGTGAAAAACGGACGGGAAATTTTGTCCAACGTGGTGCTTTCTCAAATTGATATTCACCGCTTGTACGGCGGTGTGGTGCCGGAAATTGCCAGCCGTAATCACGTGGAAGTTGTGGATAAAGTTGTGGCGCAAGCGTTGAAGGAGGCCAACTTGACTTTGTCCGAGCTATCGGCGGTGGCCGTCACCTACGGCGCAGGTTTGGTGGGTGCACTTTTGGTGGGCGTTTCCTTCGCAAAGGGGTTGTGCCAAGCAAGCGGATTGCCCCTTATCGCCGTCAACCACATCGAAGGTCACATTTGCGCAAACTACCTCACCTATCCCGATTTGCAGCCGCCCTACATGTGTTTGCTCACAAGCGGCGGACACACGGCAGTGGTGAAGGTTGCCGACTACGACGAATACGACGTGTTGCGTTCCACCGTGGACGATGCCGTCGGCGAAGCCTTCGACAAAGTTGCCCGTGTTTTGGGTTTGCCCTATCCCGGCGGTCCGGAAATAGACAAACTTGCACAAAAAGGTCAAGCGATCTATCCGTTCCATTCGGTGGTTATTTCCAACGGCAATTTCAGTTACAGCGGATTGAAAACGGCAGTTATCAACACCGTTCACAACGCTACTCAGCGTGGCGAAGAAATTCGTGCGGAAGACGTTGCAAAAAGTTTTAATCGGTGCGCCGTGGACGGTTTGGTGGATACTTTGGTTACGGAATCGGTAAAACACAACCTAAAAATCGTTGCAGTTGCCGGCGGCGTGGGCGCAAACAGTTACTTGCGCGGCCGTTTGGCACAGTTGGAGTGTCAAGGCTATCGTGTGTGTTTGCCCAAACTGTCTTTGTGCGGAGATAACGCCGCCATGATAGCGTCCCGTGGCTATTTCATGTATTTGAAAGGGCAGTTTGCCGATCTTTCCCTTAATGCGTGCCCTACACTCAAATTGCGTGGGGAAAAACCTCATTCGTAAGCAAGCAGTTGCGTTTTTCGTTGCTGCAAAGGAGTTTTTATGAACAAAAAGATTGTTCGCAAGCCGACTTTAACCCGTGTTCAGCCGGATATCAACCAAGGGTTGACGACGGAAGAAGTTCAACTTCGCGTCAAAGCCAAACAAGTTAACCGTGTAAAAAAGGTTGTGGGTAAAAGTTATTTGCAAATTTTTGCATCCAACATTCTCACGTTTTTCAACCTTATCGGATTGTTCATTTTCGTCATCATGATTTTGTGTGAAAGCACGGCAAACATGTTTGGCATAGTTATCGTCCTTGCCAACACGGCGATAGGCATTTTTCAAGAAATTCGCAGCAAGCGCGCCGTGGAAAAGTTGTCGTTGGTGAGCGAACCTACCGTGCAGGTGGTGCGTGACGGCAAGGAACAAACCGTTGCAACCAGAGATTTGGTTGTGGACGACATAACGTTGCTTTCCGCAGGAAAACAAATTTGCACCGATGCCGTAGTTATCATTGGCGAACTGGAAGTGGACGAATCCATGCTGACGGGAGAAAGCGATCCCGTCAAGAAAAAGGCCGGGGACAGTTTGTTTGCCGGTAGCTACGTCATTTCCGGAAATTGCACTGCCCGTTGCGAAAAAGTGGGCAAGGATAACTACATCGAAACGCTTTCGTCACGTGTCAAAAAGGCAAAAATGCCCGATTCTCAGCTGATGAAAGGTATTCGCACAATTATCAAATTTTTGGCGATAGCCATTGTTCCTTTGGGAATTGCTACCTTCTTTTGCAGCACTTACATGCAATTTTGCAACGAACAAAGTATCAACACGTGGCAGTACTATTGGTCGCGCAATCCGCAAGTTTTCACATTCGGCGGTGTGACGATGACTGTTCGTGAAATAGTCAATCAAGCGCTTATCAAGGCAAGCGGCTCCATGTTGGGCATGGTTCCCAGCGGAATGGTGCTACTGACGAGCGTTGCACTTGCCGTTGCGGCATTGAAGTTGGCTCGCAAAAAAGTGTTGGTGCGCGAATTGCCGTGCATAGAAATGTTGGCGCGCGTAGATACCCTTTGTTTGGATAAAACGGGAACCATCACCGACGGAACGATGACGGTAGAAGATATCATTCCGCTGAAAGGCACCGTCGACGAAATAAAATCGTTGGTGGCAGGCGTGGTTGCGGCTACCGGCGACGACAACATGACGGCAAAAGCGTTAAATAACTATTTGCAAGACGTCGATTACCCCGACGCAACGGCTTTCGTGCCCTTTTCGTCGGCAAGAAAATTTTCCGCAGCCACTTTTTCCGGCAAAGGAACGGTTGCAATCGGCGCCGCAGAATTTATGTTCAAAGCGGCAGGCCGTGAATTCAACAAAAAGGTTAACGAGTTGTTGAAACAAGGTTTGCGCGTGTTGGCAGTAGGGCGTTCCGCAAAGGCTATCAAAAACGACAGTGTGGACGGCTTGGAGCCCGTTGCAATAATTGCATTGCAAGATACCGTTCGTGCCGATGCACCGGAAATTATACGTTGGTTTGCTGAAAACAACGTTGATATCAAAATTATTTCCGGCGATAACCCCTTGTCCGTTTCCGTAATTGCCCAAAAAGTCGGCGTTAAAGGCGCGGAAAAGTTTGTTTCGTTGGAAGGAATGAGCGACGAAGAAGTTGCCGCCGTTGCCAACACTCACACCGTTTTCGGACGTGTAACGCCGGAACAAAAGGCAATTTTGGTAAAGGCGTTGAAACAAAACGGTCACACCGTTGCAATGACGGGTGACGGCGTAAACGACATTTTGGCCATGCGTGAAAGCGATTGTGCCATTTCCGTCGGTTGCGGCACCGATGCGGCAAAAACCGTTGCCAACTTGGTGTTGATGGATAACAAATTCAGCCAAATGCCCAGAATCGTTGCCGAAGGCCGTCAAGTAGTTAACAACATTCAAAACAGTGCATCGCTGTTTTTGATGAAGACGTGCATGGTTATGTTCACAACGATACTGTGCCTGTGCATTGGTGCAGATTATCCGTTTGCACCCAACCAACTGTACACGTTCGAGTTCTTTATCGACGGAATTCCGTCCTTCTTCTTGGCGTTGAAGCCAAACAAGCAGTTGATAAAAGGCAAGTTCCTTTCCAACACTTTGAAAAAGACGTTGCCTAGCGGCACGGCGATGTTTTTATCCATTGCAATGTCCTATGCCTTCCACGGCGTTTTGGGTGTAGACGTCAACTCGGCTCAATTCAGCACGATTGCCATGTTCTCCATGACGGCGACAGGCGTTGTCGCGTTGCTGATATTGTTGTTCCCCTACGACAAAATCAACGTCGGCATCGGCCTGTTCGGCTCCCTCGGCTCCGTGGCAAGTTTCTTCTTGTTCCCCTGGATATTCCAAGTGATCTACGAAGTGTTTGGCGGCAACGAACCGGAACCGTTCTTTGTTGCGATTGACAATTGGTCGATTGTGTTCATTGCATTGAATGCACTGGTTATGGGCTGCTTGATTGTAGGAATGGGATTTTTGATAAAGTATTTGGAAAACCGCAAACAAAAATTTGCGGCACAGGAGTAAAATATGAATTTTGAACAAGCATTGGAGTTTTACAAACAACAAAGAAGAAAGCTTTTGGCGTTGCAGTATGCCAATTTCGTGGTGGAATGGGATATGCAAACGGATGCAGCAGAAGGCAGTATCGTTGCCAATTCCGAACAACTCGGAGTGTTTGCCGAGCGCAGTTACGAGTTGCGTTCCGACGTTCAATTCGAACAAGCGGTGGAAGTGCTTGCACAAAATGCCGACAAGTTGGGCGAAGTGCTGAAACACGAAATAGAAGTGATGAAAAAGGATATTGAACAAACCAAAAAGATTCCCAAGGAGGAATATGCGGCATTCAGTCAACTCACTTCGCAAGCGTACCCCGCCTATGTTCAAGCAAAAAGGGAAAACAATTTTCAACTGTTCCGTCCGTATTTGGAAAAGATTGTGGAATATTCTCGCAAAACCACAAAATGGTTGGAAACGGACGAATTGAAGGGCTACGACGTGCTGTTGGATTCTTTTGAACCGCACTACACCCAAAAGCAGTACGACGAATTTTTTAACTTGTTGCGTGAAAAACTTGTTCCCGTCATCAAAAAAGTGACGGCAAACGTAAAACCCGTTCCCGATTGGGCAACGCAAATCTACTACAAGGAAGGGCAACGCAAGTTTTGCGAATACCTTCGCGACGTGATGTGTTTCGACAAAAATCGCGGCATAATGAAGGAAAGCGAACACCCGTTCACCACGGGATTCGGCACCGACGACGTGCGCATCACCAATCACTACTACGAAAACAACTTTATTTCTTCCATTTTCTCCGTCGTGCACGAAACGGGCCATGCGCTTTACGAACAGCAATGTGACGCGTCCTTGAACGGAACGTTTTGCGGTGGCGGTGCAAGTTTGGGCATGCACGAAAGCCAATCTCGCTTTTTCGAAAACATGATTGGGCGCAACCCGGCGTTTTGGAGCGTGCACTACAAGCACTTGCAACAGTGTTTCCCCGTGCAACTCAAACGAGTATCCCTCGCACAGTTTTGCGACTACGTCAACCGTGCGGAATGTTCGTTTGTGCGCACCGAAGCGGACGAATTGACCTATCCGTTGCACGTTATGTTGCGCTACGAAGTGGAAAAGAAACTTATCGACGGCAGTTTGGAAGTTGCAGATTTGCCTGCATTTTGGAACGGAAAATTCACCGAATATTTCGGAATAACTCCGCCTACCGACACTTTGGGTGTGTTGCAAGACGTTCACTGGGCCTACGGCGAGTTCGGATATTTTCCCACCTATGCGTTGGGGTCGGCAATTGCGGCACAACTTTACCACCACATGAACAACGATTTCAACGTGGAAGAAAGTTTGCAAAGCGGCACCACGGAAAAGGTTAATGCTTGGCTGAAGGAACACGTTCACAAGTACGGCTCATCCAAGTACCCCGACGAAATTTTGCGCCTTGCTACCGGCGAAGACTTCAACCCCAACTACTACGTTGAATATTTGGTGAAAAAGTACTCGAAGTAGAAAACGTTATTGCCGAAAGTAAAAAAAACAAACTCCGTGTCGACGATTATCGGACAAGAAATTTTGTTTCAACACAAAAAATTCGCAACAGCAGTATTGGCGAGCGTGGGATAATTGTGGGCATGCGCAACGTTTGTTGTGAAATAAAAATAACGCAAACAACCACAAATAATATTGCTAAAAGTATTAAAATAACATCACTTTTGCTCAGACAAAATGTGAAAAGCAATTTTACGATCAAAACAGTGTGCACAACCAACCGAAGTGCACACTGTTTTTTGCATTTTTAGTGTTATCAAAGTTTAATGTAACTTTTTTGACAACTGTTTTGTTTTTTTTTTGCAACAAATCTATTGAACTGATATTTTTTCCAAAACTTGATTATTTGCACGCTTAATAATGATTGTCTTTCCTTGGAGCACTTGCAAGTTGCGTGTTATCTAGAATAGCAAGAAGTGTTGTTATATCGATTTAATTCGCATTCGAGAACTTCAACTATTTGGTACACACCACAATATCTACTGCCTACTTCTCCACAGTAAACAGCGAGTAGAAGTATCCCTTTTTCGCCATCAGTTCCGCAAAGGTTCCCTGTTCGGCCACACAACCGTTTTTGATCGCCACAATTCCGTCGTATTGCGCCAACAGCCCTTCGTCCAGTGCGTGAGTTACCACAACGCACGTCACGCCGTCCAGCCCCAAAATAGAGTCGGAAACCTTAAACGCCGTTTCTCTATCCAGCGCCGACGTCGCCTCGTCCACAAGCAGCACTTGTGCGTTCTTCAACAGGCTCCGTGCAATGGAAATACGCTGTTTTTCACCGCCGGAAAGTCCGCTGCCGTTTTCACCGCACAAATAGTCTTCCCCTTTTTCCGCAATCAGCCCGGATAGCCCGGAAAGACGAATGGCCTTGTCAATTTGTTCTTGCGGGAAATTCCCAAACATGGTGACGTTATCCCTAACGGTGGCGTTAAAAACAAACACGCTTTGTTGAATGATACTTTGCAGTTCGTACAGGTTGTCGCTTGCAATTTGTCGCAGTTCCGTTTGGTCGTACAAAATTTCGCCGTCGTAGTTAGCGTCCGATGCCATCAAAAGGTTTAGTAGTGTAGATTTTCCACTGCCGCTCGCCCCCACAACGGCGTATTTTTTGCCCTTTTCGAATGTGCAACTAACATTTTTAAGCACGGGAACGCCCTCTTCGTAACAAAACGATAAATCTTTCACCCTTATGCCTTGTTCAAGTTCCACACGGCCGCAACGCCCCGTTTCTTCCACGTTTGCATCCAGTGCGGCGGATATTTTTCCAATCAAAATTTTGGCCGCCTTGCGTTCGGCAATAAAGGTTGGTACCGTGGCTATCGGGCTAATAACGTAGTTCATCAACTGCACAAAAACTATCGTGGTGCCGGCCGTCACCTCTTCGCTGGAAATTGCCAAATACGCGCCAAAAATAAACACGCCCAGTTGGGCAATCAACCCGGCAACGGATGCAAACATTTGCACCAAAATGCGCATTTTTTGCTTTGCACATTGCGCCTTGGCCAGTTCTTGTACGTTTTGCTTGAACAGTTTTATCATTTGCGCTTCCGCTTTGAAGGATTTTATCACCGAAAAGCCCCCCAAACTGTCGTTGATGGCAGAAGTGTAAATTTCGTTCCTGTCCGAAACGTCCTTTTCCTTTTTGGCTACAGCGTTGCCCGTAAACACCGATGCCAAAAGCGGCAACAGTGAAAATCCAAATGCCACAAGGGTCAGCATGGGGCTGTAAAGTATCATCAACGTCAGAGCTCCGGCAAAGGTAAGCAAGCTGGAAATGGTGGAAAATGTATTGCACAAATACCCTTGTTCCACCGTTTGCACGTCGTTGGTCAGCGCCGAAACGTAGGTGGAAGTGTTTTCTTTGGAAAATGCCGCAATGTTTTTCTTGGTAAGTTTAACAAATACGTATTGCTTGTACTGCGAAATGGCTTTGGTAATAAATTTTGGTTGAAACCTCCAGGAAATCAACTCGGTAACGACGCAACACGCAACCAACGCCACCGAAATAACAACCAACTGCAACAGCGAAAAACCTGTTTCGTAGCCACCGATAAGGTCGGTTAGCTGCTGCAACAGCCAAGAAATCAACAGCGCATTTACCGCTCCGCACAGCGTGGCAAACAGCGTCAACAAAAAGTTTATAATGTTGTTTTTGTAAAATTGCCTAGTATATTCTTTCACGTTACTTTTCATTTTCTTCCTCGGCCACTATCTTTTGCCACGTTTCAAAAAGAATTTTGTCACGGTCCTCTTGCGTTATTTGTTGCACAACTTGTTGCATTGCCGATACCCCCAAATCGTCGTAGGCAACGGCCTTGTCCACGTCGTCCCCCACGCAAAACTTCATGTTTTCCATTTTGAAAGTGGGGCAGTTATCGAAGGTTTTTGCCACGGAAAACGCTTTGCGCAAGTACGGTTCCACCTTTTCCGTTTCGCCCAAACGCAAGCAAAGATTTGCGTAGTCCGAGTAGCACGGCGCAAGAATTTTGTCCACGTAGGCGGCCGCATTTTTATCCGTTTTGGTGTTTTCCAGCACGCTTGTCAGCCAACCTACGGCGTTGCGCGCTTCAACGATATTGCCCTGCCGCATGTAGTAGTTACAGTAGGCGTTCATGGTGCGAATTGCCGTCGTCAACATGTTAAAAAATGCATTAACAAGGTATTTTTCGGCATCTTTATGGTTGAATTTGGCGTTGTGGGCGTAGGTCATTGCTAGCACGGAATCGTTTATTCCGCAAGCGTTGTACTTCTTCCAAATTTCCAGCCCTTTTTCAAGTTCACCCAAGCCAACGTAGCATTCCGCAATTCTGTTTCGAATAAACACTTCGCTCATTTCCGGCTCGTCGTTTTGGGATAGCAACGACACGGAACGCTCCAACAGCTCGATGGCGCGGCGCATGTATTGTTGCTTTTTCAGTTCTATCCCCGCCAACGAATACAGTTCCCCTGCGCCGTAGACGGTTTTGAAATTGTTGGGGTAACACAACAGCGCCTTTTCCGCTTCGGTAAAGGCCTCGTCGTACTGTTTTTTGCGTTGCAACGCCAATACACGCTCTTGCGCTTCCAAAACGCCGCCTTTTTGCATTTTGAACCCTACAAGCGCATCCAGCGACACGCCAAACAAATTTGCCATTTGTGCAATCAG
>CAZADD010000009.1:0-26999 GCA_964483825.1 uncultured Oscillospiraceae bacterium | reverse complement strand
TAATGTATTATATCTTTCACTCTTCGATGTGTCCAGTTTTACTATACAACTTTCACTCTTCTTTCTTTACTCTTCACTCTTCACTCGGCAACGCAGTTGCCGCTTGGCTCTCACTCTGGGAGAGCTGGCACGGCTTCGCCGTGACTGAGAGGGCAAAAGCAGCGACAAATCGCTGCCAGTTAAAAGATAAAAGAGAAAAGTTAAAAGAAAAGGATACTTTTTTTGTAAATCTTTCGAAATTTTTGAAATCTTCAACAACTTGAAAAATAATGCTTGTAAAATGTTTGTAAGTATTCTATAATATAGTAGTATGGTTTCGGATGCATTCCGATAATTTTTCATCATCCCGTCGGATCGATGGGGGGGGGGAGGGTACTTATGAGAAAATTGCACTTTTCACGCAGCGTGTCGCTGTTGTTGATTGTTGCACTTTTTGCTTGTATTGCAGCAATTGCCGTAACGTCATTTTTGCCTGCAAGTGCTAATGTTGCTCAAGCGGAAAGTGGCAATGCTTGGGACTACACAGGCACCTACTACAACAATCTCAACGAAAATTTGGAAGGCTCGGCATTTCGGTCCGAACTTGCCGAACTTATAACAAGCACGCACAACACAAATGCAAACAACTACGACGCTTTGAAATCGCAATTTAATGAAACAGATATTGACCCGACAACGGGCAAACTTTTGATGTTTTACACAGGAACAGAAGTGCCAGAATACGATTATACTAAAAATGGTTTTATTGTAAATCGTGAGCATGTGTGGCCTAAACACGCTGGCAAGGCTTTCCCAGAAAAAACCGGTCCGGGTTGCGACTTGCAACATTTGCGTCCAACTGCTGAGGATCTAAACTCAACTCGTAGTAGCAATAGTTTCGATGAGGTTTCTTCGTCAAATGTTGTGGCGGAATTCAAGTTGACGAATTATGGTAAAACAGCTGACGAACTTTGCTACAGCAGTGGAGGTTTCTTCTATCCTGCAAAAGGTTACCGTGGGGCAACGGCAAGAATTTTGATGTATGTTCAAGTGCGTTGGGGAAATCAATATAACCTGAAATTTGTTGATTCTTCTGGAAGCACAAGTACTATCGGCAAAATTTCCACACTGTTAAAGTGGCACTTGGAAGAACCGCCCACAGCATCGGAAATCTACCGCAATCAAAAAGCATATGAAATTCAAGGTAACCGCAATCCGTTTATCGATCACCCCGAATGGGCGACCAAAATTTATTGTAACGACGGCAACAGCTACAATGCGGCACTCAAAGCCGTCGTGGAAACCGTCGGCGACCCCTACAACAACACTCAACCCTTGGAAAGTCTTTCTTTCCAACAAGCAAACGTCACTGTTGCTGCAGGACAAACGGCTACGCTAACAGTGGTGGCAACCCCCACAAACGCCAAGAAAAATCTCACTTGGACTTCTTCTAACACTAGCGTTGCAACGGTATCCAACGGAGTTGTGACCGGTGTTGCAAAAGGAACGGCAACAATCACGGCAACGGATAAAGACACGAACGTTTCCGCTTCTGCAACGGTAACGGTAAAGGAAGTGACGGGTATCGCCCTTTCGGGTACGCCCGCCAAAACGGAGTATACGGAAGGCAGTGTATTTGCACCCAACGGCATCGCCGTCACGGCAACCTACAGCGACGGTTCGTCATCAGTATTGAACAATGCCGACTGTCAATGGCTGGACGGCGTCACCAAACAAACAAAACTTTCGCAAGGCACCACAACGGTAATTTGTAAGTACGGCAATTTCCAACAAGTTGTTTCGGGAATAACCGTGAGCGAAGTGCAAGGTGCTTCGTTCGAAATAACTCGCAACAGTTTTTCCGCTTCAAGTACTTATGCTTTCCAAAGTTGGTCTTCCGGCGGTGTAAGCGGCACGGCGTACATCTATGGCGGTACAACCGGCAAGATGCAATTCAACAACAAAGACCATTCTTATATTGCAAGTACTACTGCTACACCAGGTGGCATCACATCCATAACAGTGGTGATGGCCGAAGGTAGTAAGTCGTGGACGTTGCTCACATCCAACACGGCGTACGGCACGTTGTCCAGTAAAGGCAACCCCACCACGGGAACAGACCACGGCGAACAAAAGGTCACAACCGAAGGTTACACTTGGGAATTGGACGGAACAGACACGTATTTCTGCCTTAACTATTCAGATTCCGGTGTGGCATATATCAAAAGCATCACGGTAACCTACGGCAACGGTGGCGGCACGGATACGCCCACACCTACACCCGATAGCGTCAGCTTGAACAAAACAACGTTGAATCTGGAAGTTGGCGGAAGCGAAACGCTTGATGCAACCGTTGTTGGCGGCGCAACTGCAACTTGGAGTTCTTCTAACCCAAGCGTTGCAACGGTAGACCAAAACGGCAAAGTAACGGCCGTGGCGGAAGGCACCGCAACAATCACCGTGACGGTAGGCACAGCAACTGCAACTTGCACAGTGACAGTGGAAGATGTTCAACCCATTGTTCCGCCTTCGCCTTGGACTGTAACGTTCGATGCACAAAACGGTTCAGACCCCGTTGTTTTGCCTTTCTCAGAAGATTTCACGTTGCCGGAAAATCCCACTAACGGAAACAAGGTGTTTGGCGGTTGGTACACAGATGCCGCTTGCACCGACGGCAACGAATGGACAGTTCCTTCAACGCTTTCGGAACACATCATTGTCTATGCAAAATGGATCGATCCGCAACCCGAACATGACGAGGAAGTTGCAAAATTCCGCGAATTGGTAAGTGCGGTCAATGCGGCAACAGGAACGGAAAATCAATTCACCGCAATCAAAGCGGCACTCACCAAATACGGCACGTTGACGGACGAACAAAAAACGGCAGTTGCAAACGATTATCAAACGTTGCAAATTGCAGTGGCGGCATACAATCAAAGTGCAAACACGGCAAACAGCGAAAATCTTTCGGCATTGAAAAACGCAGTTGCCTATGGCTCGGTAATTTCGGCAGGCTTTGTGGCTTTGCTAACGTTGCTGAAAAAGAAAATCGGGTAATGGAGGGAAAGTGAAATGAAAAGAAAAATTTTGATACTTGTTTCGGTTGTTCTTGCGCTCACTTTCGCATTGTGTGCTTGCGCCGACGATAACACCTACACTCGCATCAACAAACTGCTGAACGAAGATTATTCCAAAGTGGAACTCACCGTTTCCACAACATTTGATGACGAAACGCTAACAAGCACCGTCACAAGCACCCAAAACGGTGACGAAACAACTGTGAAATATTGCATTCGTCAATATGCAACCTTTGGCGACAGCGTTCCCGAAAACTACGTTGAAGAAACAAACGGTGAAATTGTTGTTAAAAACGGCAAAATTGTAAGAAATAACGGCGTGCTTGTCGGTATTGATTTGGAACAAGCAACGGCCAAGTACAATTTTAACGCCGACTACTTCATTGCACCGCAAATGAACGGCAACGTGTTTTCCGCATCGGTGGGCAACGCAAAAGGCTTTTTCGGCGATACGGAATTTGCCGGTAGCGGAGTGAAAGTTTCCGTTACGTTTTCCGAAGTTTTGGAAAGCATGCAAGTAACCTACACTTCCCAAAGCGGCGCGAAAGTGGAATTGAACTACGTTTTCACAAAATAGTTTAGTTTAGCTTTATGTCAAATTTTGGGAGTGTAAGCAATTTCGCGGCTCTGTGTCAAATGGTGGGACATAAGAAATTTTACCTCAATAGTGTAAGAACTTTCACTCAAATAGTGTAAGAAATTGCACGCCAATGTGAAATAGTTTAATTTTTCAAAAACAACCCCAAAACGTCTTGCCGGCAATTTGCCCACAGGGCGTTTTTTTTGTTGAAATATATTCATTTTAGACGATGAAAATTTAATAGTAACGAGCGAAAAGGATAGTAACCTTATACAGATTTTTAGACAGCGAGAAAAACGAAAAAATCGTTTATGTTATAACCTTTCCCCTAAACAGATTCAACTTTTCACTCGTGCGACTTGTTGCACGCAGCAGCTTGGCTCTCACTTTGGGAGAGCTGTCGGCGAAGCCGACTGAGAGGGTTAAAAATGCAACCTTAAACAATGCTCCTTTGTGTAAAAGGAGCTGGCACGGCTTTGCCGTGACTGAGGGATTGTAAGCGACTTCGCCGATTGAGAGTGCAAAAGTGTGTCAATCTTTCTTGAAACAATTCGTTTGAAATAAAATCTTGTTCGCTCCAAATTCGTGCCTTTGTCTCCGCAAAACGGTAAAATTTCTCCCAAAAACCGTCAAAAGTTGCATCTTGCATTTTCTTTTGGAGTGTGTTACAATAAAAGAATGAAAAACAACGTCAGACAACCGCGGCAAGAGCGGTCGATAGAAACTAAAAACAAAATTATTCAAGCCGGCTACGAACTGTTTTCAGAAGTGGGCTATCATGGCACCAACACGGCGGAAATTGCCAAGCGTGCAGGGGTTTCCACCGGGATAGTTTACGGCTACTTTCAGGATAAGCGCGACATTATGATTTGTGTGTTGCAAATTTACATCGAAAAGGTTTCCAAACCGTTAATGGAAATTCTTTCCCGTGTTTCGTTGCCACAAAACATTGCCGAGGCCGTTCCGCAAATGGTGGATAAAACCATCGAAATGCACCAACAAAACGCAAAATTGCACAACACCTTGCACTCGCTTGCCACAACCGACGAAACGGTGAATGCCCAATTTATTTCGTTGGAAGACGACATCACCAAGGGAATTTCCGCCGAACTGCAAAAAAACGGCGTGGAAATTGAAAACATCACGGAAAAAGTGCACTTGGCAATGAACATTGCGCAAAGTTTTGCCCACGAATGCGTTTTCGATAACCACCCCTATATCGATTATTCCGCCATGAAACAAACCGTGTGCGATTGTATCGTGCGCCTTTTTGATTGAAAAAACGTTGCAACTTACCTAAACAAGTGTTGCCGTGTTTTTTGAAGTTTTGCGCACCCGTTTGCCACCAAACAACATCCAATGGTAACTGGTTTTGCTTGTACTTTTTAGCCTTCCCGCATAGGGAAGGTTTTTTGTTTGCGTTCGTGTTGTGTGTTTATTTTCGTCGGTCAAGCGGTGGAATTTTACCAATGCAAATGTTTGGCACCTGATTTTTGTGATGAGAAGGCGTTTTTTTTTGCTGTTAAAGGTGCTACTCATTTGACGGTTTTTTTGTTTTGTGCCTTCGTTTTGTCTGTTTGCACTAAATGGCGGCTTTTCATCAGTCAAGCGGTGAAATTTTACCCGCGAAAACAATGTTTAGCACAACTTATATGTCGGTATTGTACTTTTGTGCTGTCGAAGGCGCTTTTGCGGTCTTTCGGTTTTGCACTTTTGCAACAAAAAAGCAGTTTTGCTGCGCACAATTGCACCGATTTCCATTGTTGCAGCCGTGGCATTGCAAAAAATTTTCAAATTGCGGGTGCATTTTCGGCGTTGTTTTGCAAATTAGGCACAGTTGGCAGTCTTGCGCAACCAGCGGCACTCGGGGCGCAAAATTTTTTTTAAAAAAATGCGAAATTTAATTCACATTTTGCTTGACAGTCGGCGGCGGTTGGCTATATAATAAGCACGAAAGTGAAACAAATTTCACATTTTTGATACAAAAGCACAAGCGACTTGAAACACGTCGCACAAGGAGGATAACATGCCGCTCGTTTTCGCACCCACGAACACGTCGTTGAAAATTGTTCGAGTAGTTGCCGACGAAAAAACGAAAAAGCATTTGGAAAGTTTGGGCCTTGCCACCGGTGGCGAGGTTATCGTCACGTCTGCCGGCGGCGGAAGCGTCGTTTGCAAAATCAAGGACGGGCGCATTGCTTTGGACAGTTCCATTTCGTCCAAAGTGTTCGTGGCTGTTCAGTAATTTCAAAAAAGTCGTGCACGTTGCCAAAACTGCAAACGGTTTTGTCGGCGGTCAGTGCACGAAATTGTTGTCGGCACCCTAGTTCCGCAAGCAAGTTTCTGCATTCGGGAAGGGCGGTGCACAAAAAACAAAAAGGCGCAACAAGCGTCGCAATTATCGGTTGTTTCGGCATTTGCCGTTCAATACAATTTTTATCACAAAAAGGAGAAAGCATGAAAACATTAGATTTGTTTGCCGTCGGAGAAAAAGGCATTGTAAAAAGTGTCGGCGGCGAAGGTAGAATCAAACGCAGATTGTTCGACATGGGTATCACGCCCGGTGCCGAAATTTTGTTGCGCAAAAAAGCGCCGCTTGGCGATCCGCTTGAAGTAACAATTCGCGGTTACGAGTTGACGTTGCGCAAAACCGAAGCGGTGTGTGTCACCATGGAGGAAATCAAATGAAAAGAGTAGCATTGGCAGGCAACCCGAACTGCGGAAAAACAACGTTGTTCAACGGCCTCACCGGTTCCACTGCCCACGTAGGCAACTGGCCGGGTGTCACCGTAGATAAACGCGAAGGCACCTACAAAAAATGTGCCGAACCCATTGCAATTGTCGACTTACCGGGTATTTATTCTCTTTCACCCTACACCCCGGAAGAAGTGATTGCTCGTAACTACATTTTGGACGAAAAACCCGATTGCGTCATCAACATTGTGGATGCAACCAACTTGGAACGCAACTTGTATCTCACAACACAAATTTTGGAAATAGACGTTCCCGTTGTGGTTGCCTTGAACATGATGGACGAAATGGACAGACAGGGCAACAAGGTGGATGCCGACCAACTTTCAAAGGGTTTGGGCGTTCCAGTCGTCAAAATCTCCGCATTGAGAAGCGACGGTTTGAAAAACCTTATGGATGCGGTGTACTCGGAATGTCAAAAAACACGCAAAGGCAAAACGGTGTTGGAAAAAACAGCTGTTTCACACTTGATTTCCGACGTTACGATAGCTTTGCGCGGCAACAAAGTGGAAAATCCGCTGTTCCACGCAGTTAAGTTGGTGGAAAACGACGAAATCGAAGTTTCCATGCACCACGAAGCGGCGGCAATGGTGGAAGAATTCAAAGCCACGCACAGTGACGAAACATTTGGCACCGATTTCGAAGCATTGGTTGCCGACGGACGTTATCAATACATTTCAAAGAATTTTGCAACGGCAGTGGAACGCAAAAACAACGACAAGTTCCAGATGACTCGTTCGGAC
The DNA here is from genome assembly GCA_964483825.1 of uncultured Oscillospiraceae bacterium. GTDB lineage: Bacteria > Bacillota > Clostridia > Christensenellales > CAG-314 > Fimimonas. Next base: position 19,869 of record CAZADD010000009.1, on the reverse strand, counting down.
AAAGCAGACAAAGCGTTGACGCACAAAATTTGGGGTATCCCCATTTTCTTGCTTGTGTTGTTTGCAATTTTCCACCTCACGTTCTCGGAAGACTTTTTGTACTTGGGTGCAATTTTCGGTTTGCCCTCGCTTGAAGACGTTGGACTTATCGTCGACGGCGAACCGCTCAACTACGGTGTGAGATGGCTGGCCTGTATCTACGACGGCGCAGTGATGTCGCCCGGCGTTATCATCAACAACGTTTGGAACGACATGCTTGTCGGCGAATTGTTCGGTTGGATTCAAGGCGGCATCGAAGGCAGCGGCATGGCCGAATGGGCAGTTGGTTTGTTGAACAACGGTGTTATCGACGGTCTTGCTGCGGTACTTTCCTTCTTGCCTCCCGTATTGGTACTTTTCCTGTTCTTCTCCATTTTGGAAGACAGCGGCTACATGGCAAGAATCGCATTTATTTTGGACAGAATTTTCCGTCGTTTCGGACTTTCCGGCAGAGCGTTCATGCCCATGATCATGGGATTCGGTTGCTCCGTTCCCGCAATGATCAACACACGCACTTTGGCGGACGAAAAGGAAAGAACGGCTACGGTACGCGTCATTCCTTTCTTCTCGTGCGGTGCCAAATTGCCGATACTGACGGCTGTTGCAGGCGGTATCGTTGCATATTTCGGCGTAGGAAATGCCGAATTCATCACCTACGGTATGTACCTTTTGGGCATAGTTGCGGCTATCGTAAGCGTATTGCTTATGCGTAGCACAACGTTGAAGGGCGAAACTCCTCCGTTCATCATGGAATTGCCTGCTTACCACGCTCCTCAGTTCAAAAACTTGATGTTGCACTTGTGGGACAAAGCAAAGCACTTCATCAAAAAAGCATTCACCATCATTTTGGCGTCCACAATCGTCATTTGGGTGTTGACGCACTTCGACTTCCACTGGAATTTGCTTGCCGATGAAGAAATTAACCAAAGCATTATTGCAGGTTTGGCATCATTGGTTCAACCGCTGTTCACGCCGCTTGGCTTCGGCAGTCAGTTGGGCGAATTCGGTTGGGTGTTTATTGTGGCCGTTGTTGCCGGACTTATCGCAAAAGAAAACGTCATTTCCACTTTCGGAACATTGGCAGTTTGCTTGATGGCAGTTGCCGGCTTGGAATTTGGCGGCGACGTTCTTGCCGAAGACGGCGTGGACGCAGTGCAAGCAATGATTCAAGCAACCGGAATAACCGTTCCTGCGCTTATTTCCTTCATTGCATTCAACATGACAACCATCCCGTGCTTTGCGGCAGTTGGTACGGCCAAGGGCGAATTGCAAAACAACAAACGCTTCAACTGGACGTTGGTGTTCTGGCTTGTTTCCAGCTACACCGTCGGTGCCGTTGTGTACACGATCGGTAGTTGGTGGTGGACTTGCTTCATTTGGTTGGCAGTGGCAGCGGCAACAACGACATTGATTGTTTTGCACAACAAAGGTTTGCTTAAAAAACGCAACAAATCCACCGCCACCAAGGCGTAAAGGGAGGCGTTGATATGGGACCTTTGGAAATAATTTTGATTGTCGCTTGCGTTGCACTTGTTGCAACGGTGACGGTAGTGTCAGTCATTCGCAAAAAGAAAAAAGGTTGCGGCAGTTGCTCCAGTTGCCCCTACTGTTCTTCTTGCCAAAGCAAAAAGAAGTAGACGATAAATGTAAAAATAGCGTTCGCGCTCTTTTATAGGACAAAAAAACAAACACTCGCACGAGCCATAGCGGGTGTTTGTTTTTTTATTGCACATTTTTGTCGGAACGAGGATAGTTCGGCGAACAAATTGCCATTATTTTTGCAAGTTTTCCAAAAACTATGTTTTTTTCAAATAAATATGATATAATTAAATAACAGTGTAAAAACGGAAAGAAAAGGAGCAAACAATGATTCTGGAAAAAATCAACACAATTGACGATCTGAAAAAGATTTCCAAGTGCGATTTGCCCGTGCTATGCGAAGAAATTCGTGCAACGCTTTTGAAAAAACTTAGCGAGCACGGCGGACACATCGGGCCTAACTTGGGCGTTGTGGAACTGACCGTCGCCATGCACTATGTGTTTGATTCTCCCGTCGACAAAATCGTGTTTGACGTTTCTCACCAATGCTACACGCACAAAATTCTCACCGGGCGCAAAAATGCCTTTTTGTTTGCCGATTGCTACGACGACGTGAACGGCTTCACCAATCCGCAGGAAAGCGAGCACGACCATTTCACCGTCGGGCACACTTCCACGGCAATTTCGTTGGCGTGCGGCTTGGCAAAGGCCCGTGACTTGTTGGGGCAAAAGCACAACGTCGTTGCCGTTATCGGCGACGGTTCTCTTTCCGGCGGCGAAGCCTACGAAGGGCTGAACAACGTTGCCGAGCAGGGCACCAACTTTATTGCCGTCGTCAACGATAACGAAATGTCCATTGCGGAAAACCACGGCGGCTACTACAAAAACTTGGAATTGTTGCGTCAAACCAACGGTCAAGCGCAAAACAATTTGTTCAAAGCGTTGGGGTTGGATTATCTCTACGTGGAGCAAGGCAACGACGTTTTGACGTTGGTGAAGGTTTTTGAAGGACTGAAAGATATCGACCATCCCGTGGCAGTGCACGTGCACACACAAAAGGGCAAAGGTTTTTGGGCGGCGGAAAATAACCGTGAAAGGTTCCATTCCGGCGGTCCGTTCTCGGTGGAACAAGGCACCTATCTTTACGGAAAGAAGGGGGAAAGCTACAACGAAATCACCTACGAGTTTTTAACGAAAAAAATGCAGAACGATCCGTCCGTTGTGGCAATTTCTTCCGCAACACCCACAGTGATATCGATGTCTGCCGAGCGTAGGAAGCAAGCGGGCAAGCAGTTTGTGGACGTTGGCATTTGCGAAGAACACGCCGTTGCTTTTGCTGCAGGCATTGCAAAAGGCGGCGCAAAACCCGTCTATGCGGTGTTCAGTTCGTTTTTGCAACGCAGTTTCGACCAACTTCATCAAGATTTGGCATTGGATAATAACCCTGCAACAATTTTGGTGTTTTGGGCAAGTGCCTACGGCATGGGCGGCCCCACGCACAACGGATTGTACGATATTGCGGAACTTTCCAACATTCCCAACCTTGTGTATTTGGCACCCACTTGTGTGGAAGAATATTTGCAAATGCTTGATTGGTCTATCCGACAAACGGAAAAGTCCGTTGCGATACGTGTTCCGCTTTTCGTCACGCACGGCGAAGCAGGCGAATGCAACTACTTGCAAAACCGTTGCCACGTTGTGGAAAAGGGCAGCAAAGTTGCCGTTGTTGCAGTTGGAAGCATGTTCCAAACGGGAAAACTTGTTTGCGACAACTTGAAAAAGCACGGAATTGTGCCTACGTTGGTAAACCCCGTTGTCGTTTCTGCTGTGGATACGGAAACGCTAGGAAATCTCAAACACAATCACACACTGATTGTAACTTTGGAAGAAGGTATTTTGGAAGGCGGCTACGGCCAAAAAATTGCCGCATATTTTGGTGATTCCGCCGTCAAGGTGAAAAATTTCGGCTTGGAAAAATCTTTCTTCGGCGACTACGAGCCGCAACAACTGCTAGAACAAAACAACCTCACGCCCGAAGCAATAACCAACTACGTTTTGAAAACCATGAACGTCTGATTTGTGTAATGGTAGGTTGGCTTATGAGCCTAAAGGGGCCGTTGCATTCGGTGTATTTTGCAAAATCGAACGTGCGTTGCATGTGCGGCAACGGCAATTTGAGGTTGCAAAATAATTTTTTTCAACTAAACGGCAAGTTATCTTAAAATAAAAACCATACTTTTGGGTGAAGTAACTCTTGAGTATGGTTTCTTTTTTGTACTTAAAGACGCTGAGCGGATAAAAACAAAATGAAAGGCATAAAAGTGGGTGAATTTTTGTTTGTCAAAATGGTGCGAATGTCGGCTGTGTTTGTCACAAAACCAATAAAAATGAAACAGGCACGGTAATATCATGTCTGTTTCACAAAATTTGCTTTTACCGTCGTGTTAGCGACGAAATTTTCGTTTGAATGTAGTTGTTTAGCAACGGTTGCGCAGCGTTTATTGTTGTTCCGTGGCTTCTTTCGTCGTTTTGGTTTTGCGCCACTTGAAATTCATATCTTCCGGCAACAGCCAACTAAGCACAAATGCTATCAAAAACATGTTCAACACGTTGTTGGAAAGCAAGTCGGCAACCGTGCCAAGACCGTTACTGTTCAAAAATGCGAAGAAGTTGTCTGCCAAGGTGATACCGAAACCCAAACACACGGAGACGGAAAGTATCAGCGTGTTTTTGTCGGAAAAACCTGCTTCGCTGCACATTTTTATGCCCACAACTACTATCGAACCGAACAAAATGATTATCGTTCCGCCGAATACGCAATCGGGGATGGTGCAAAGGAAGTTGCCTGTCACGGGGAAGCAGGATGCCACTATCAAGAACAGTGCCCCTATAAAAATAGTGAATCTGTTCACGACTTTTGTTTGCGCCACAATGCCCACGTTTTGCGCGAACGTCGTCAAGGGAAGCGTTCCGAAGAAGGAACACAAGAAGGAATTGAAGCCGTCGGTGACCAGTACGCCCGTTGTTTCGCGGTTGGTGGGCGCACGCCCCAATCCGCTTGCACACAGCGCATTGGTATCCCCTATGCCCTCTACGACGGCCATCAAAAAGCACACCGTCGTCAAAACTATCGGCACAATTTCAAATTTCAAAAGAGAAACGTCTATCACGTGCGGATAGGAAATAACGTCTTGCACGTTTTCCACTTTCAATGCGGAAAAATCTATCATTCCAGGTATGCACAAGCACGCCACGTAGCCCACTACAATTCCAAACACTATGTTAAGGTTTTTCCACACGCCTTTGGCAAAAATTTGCCACAAAACAGCGGAAAGGAAGGTTATCAGGGCTACTAAAACGTAGCAAAAGTAGGGCACGTCGCTTGTTCCGCCGTTGGCGAGACTGCCCAAAACGCTGTCGCCGCCTAAAAATTGCGTTGCGCCGCTTTGCAACAAACTTAACCCAATGCCGAAAACCACAACGCACGGCACTACCGGTTTTATAAGTTTCCCCCACCATTTAATAAACAGGCACAGCACGCTTGCAACAAGTCCGCCAATCATCACGGAGCCCAAAATGGTGTAGTATCCTTCAACTCCGCCTCCGGCCGAATTACCTATGGTGCAAAAAATGCCTACAAAAGTGAAGGATGTTCCCACAACCACGGGCAAGCGTGCGCCTATCATCAGTTGCATTATCGTTCCGATGCCCGCCATGAACAGCGAACCCAAAATAGCTTGCGTTGCAAGTTCCGTTCCGCCCACTCCTATTGCCGCAAACACGATGAGTAGCGGTGTGACGTTTGCCACAAACATGGCCAAAACGTGTTGCAATCCAAAAGGAATTGCCCGTTTCAGTGGCGGCCTGCCGTTCAGTTCAAAAAGATTTTCGTTTTGGGGTTGACCTGCAAACATGGATACTATGCCTTGCTTCAAGTCGGCAAAAAAGTTTTTCATGGTTTTCCTCTTGTGTTTTGTGAAATTTGAAGTTAAATTTTTCCAACTAGTCAGAAGTGATATATTTTAGTTTTTGTAATGCGCCAACGCGCCGTTTTGTCGTTCGAACTTGCGGTTACTGCTTTTGCTCTAAATTGTTGTAAAAACGCTTGTTCCCAACGGTAAACTTGTGTTTTGGTAATTTGTAACTATGTGATTTTCCAACTAGTCAGAAGTGGTATCTTTGAGTTTTTGTAATGGCCAACACGCCGTTTTGTCGTTCGAATTTACGGTTGCTGCTTTTGCTCTAAATTGCGGCAAAAACGCTTATTCCTAACGGCAAATTTGTGTTTTGGCAATTTGTAACTACGTGGTTTTTCAAGCAGTTGGATGTGGCTTGTTGTGAGTTGCGCCAAACGAAAATATGCCGTTTGTGTATATTGAATGGTGTTCGCCGACGGTTTTTGCCTTGCATTTTAGACAAAACTTTATCCACTGCCACGATTTGAAAGTATCTTGTTTTTTGGGCAATTTAAGTGCGCCCTAAAGCGGTGTTTGATTGCGAATACTTTGGGAGCACTCGAACAATCTCTTTTCTATTATATAACAACACAAAAAATTTGTAAACAGTCAAAAACCGTCGCAAAACCTTTTGTTCCGTTGACAAAATGTGTTGTCGATAATATAATAAGTGCAGTGAACGGATGTTAAGCCGTCACAAAAGGAGAGTAGCATGAAAATTCTTGTAACGGGCGGAGCAGGCTATATCGGTTCGCACACTTGCGTTGAATTGTTGAACCGTGGACACGAAGTTATCGTGTTGGATAATTTTTGCAATTCCAGCGAAAAAGCATTGCAACGTGTTGCCGAAATTTGCGGCAAAGGCACGCAACTGTTCAAAGGCGACGTTCGCGACAGAGCGTTGTTGGAAGATATTTTCAGCCACAACAAAATTGATTGGGTTATTCACTTTGCCGGCTTGAAAGCCGTTGGCGAAAGTTGCAAAATTCCCATCGACTACTACGATAACAATATTGGCGGAACGTTGGCATTGGTGGATGCAATGGCAAAACACGGTTGCAAAAAAATCGTATTTTCGTCATCCGCTACCGTCTATGGCGATCCGCAAATTTTGCCCATAACGGAAGATTGCCCCACGGGCGGCACAACCAACCCCTACGGAACGTCCAAACTGTTTCAAGAACGCATTTTGACGGATATGTTCAATGCGGACAAGGACTGGACAGTGGTGTTGTTGCGCTATTTCAACCCCGTCGGAGCACACGAAAGCGGACTTATCGGCGAAGACCCGGCAGGCATTCCCAACAACCTCACGCCCTATGTGGCAAAGGTGGCAATCGGGCAGTTGGAAAAAATTCACGTTTTCGGCAACGACTATCCCACGCCGGACGGCACGGGAGTGCGCGATTACATTCACGTGGTAGACCTTGCATTGGGGCACGTTGCCGCATTGCAACACGTCACGCAAAGCGGTGTTTTCGTCTACAACCTTGGTACCGGTTGCGGATACAGCGTTTTGGACGTTATTCACGCCTTCGAAAAGGCTTGCGGACACAAGTTGCCCTACGTGGTTGACGGCAGACGCGACGGCGACATTGCCGAGTGCTATGCCGATGCCAGCAAGGCAAAACGTGAACTTTGCTGGATTGCGGACAGGGATTTGGACGAAATGTGCAGTTCTTTGTGGAATTGGCAAACAAAGAATCCTCACGGCTACAACGACTAAGCTTTTGTATTCGTCGAACGGATGGAGCAAAGCGTTTTGGGGGCAATTGAAATTTTTAACAAAGTTTCCAAAGGCGGAAACAAATGCATCTCAAGGTAATTTGTTTGTAACAAAGTTGCGTTCTCGTTGAAAAACGTTCAAAAATCAACATGGTGGCATAAATCAAAATTTCAAAGCGGTGGAGACGATTCTTTGCCGCTTTTGTGTTGAAAACAACAAGCGAAGACACACAAAGGGATAAAAAAAGTAACCGTAAGCCAACAAACCGCAATGCAATAGTAAAAATATAGCAAGCGGAGCGCTATGGTATTCCAAGCTAGCTTTGGTAAAAAAGCGGCGATAGCAAAATGCTACTGCCATTCACGCACATGAACGCAGAAGAAGAGAAAAAACAAGCACAAAAATTTGACACTTATTTTGACACTCAAAATTGCTAAATTTTTTTCGGGAGACAAGAAAAAACCGTCCAAAATGGACGGTTCTCCCTAAAATTGGCCAAAATGCACCGTGTAAAGCCGTCATTTTTGGTTAATCTGGTCTGAGTGACAGGACTTGTCCCGAGCGAAGAGAGGGTAAGCGAAGCCACACAAAGGGCTACAAAAACGCAACCATAAGTTAACGAACTGCAATGCAGTAGTAAAAATATAACAAGCGGAGCGCTACGTCATTTCAAACTATCCTAGTCGGCAAAGAGAAAAAGCGGCGAGGCTAAACGGAGCAAAAGAAAAAGGAACGAAAATAATCGTTCCTTTTCTTGTGCGACTCAAAACGAAGCCGCTGCATTGGTCTGAGTGACAGGACTTGAACCTGCGACACCTAGACCCCCAGTCTAGTGCGCTACCAAACTGCGCTACACCCAGATGCTTATCTACTATACTACAAATTTTTGTTTTTGGCAACTGCTTGTGACAAAAAGTTTTCAAAAGATTCGCAAAAGATTTGTTTTATAGGTTATTTTGTCGCACAAATTTTTGATATTAACAGTGATTGTGTTTTCTGGTAGTTCTGTTTGCATGGCCGTTGGGGGCTTCTCAGCAAAACGATACATCGAACATAATTTTTTAATATCGAAACACCCCCGTATATAATTTTTAAGTAGCACCGCAGCACTGTAGAGTGAAGCAACTGCAAATGCGAGTTGACAGCGAAGAACTTTTTGCTACCTTGTGCGTAGACTTCTCACTAACACTGCAATACGGGTGTTTTTTTTGTGAATTTTCAAAATCATATAAAATTTTGACATCCACAATAGTCGAATTATATATAAACTACGCACAAAAATGCAAAAATGGCGAAGGGGCACTTCCTTCGCCTTATATATTAAAACACACACAACACAATTTTTCTGTTTTTTTCTCATTAACTATTGACTTTTTTGCAAAAGATTGGTTCCATAGGCTATTTTGTCGCACAAATTTTTGATATTAACGGTGATTTGGTTCTCTAGTAGTTTTGCTTGAATGGTTGTTGGGGAAATTCTCAGCAAAACGATACATCTAACATATTTTTTTTTGCAATTAACTATTGACTTTTCAAATAGAATTGTTCTATCGGTTATTTTGACGTACAAAAAAATTAAGACAATTAAGCGTTTACGTTCCCCAACAGCCTTGCACGCATGGCCGTCGGGAAATTTCTTTGTCAAAACTACACGCCTAACACAATTTTTAGTTTTTTTGTGATTAACTATTTACTTTTCGAAAAAGTTGTTCAAAATGTTAAATACACTTAACGTTGCAGTTTTTTTTTGCTTGCCCAAAATGTCATTAAAAACATTTGTTTTTCTTATTTCGTTTTGTAATAGTGACGCAAAACGTTGTTGGATTGTTTTGCTGAACGACACAATCTAGTTGAACAAATCAAATTTTCGAAGCTTAGCTGTTATATAGCGGCTTATTGGTGGCCAACGGTGTCGGTTTTGGGGCACATAACGTCGTTGATATTGAGTACTTGCAATATTTTTTGTTTCGCTTGTTCGTTTTGCCTTGGCATACGGAATTTTTTGTGAATATTATTTTTGTTGTTGAGTTGTTGCACGTTTTGTGATAAAATGTTTTCAAACAATTTTCAAGGAGAATTTTCAATGGCAGTTCAAAATCCTGTTGCTACAATAACAATGCAAAACGGCAAAAAAATCGTCGTGGAACTTTTCCCCGACGTTGCGCCAAACACCGTCAACAACTTCATTTCGCTGGCCAACAGCGGTTTCTACAACGGGTTGACGTTTCACCGTGTAATTCGCGGATTCATGATTCAAGGCGGTTGCCCCAAAGGTAACGGAACGGGCGGTCCCGGCTATTCCATCAAGGGGGAATTTTCGCAAAACGGTTTCGGCAATGCTCTCAATCACGAAAGAGGCGTCATTTCCATGGCGCGTGCGCAAAATCCCAACAGTGCAGGCAGTCAGTTTTTCATCATGCACCAAGATGCACCCCATTTGGACGGTGCCTATGCCGCGTTCGGCAAAGTGGTGGAAGGACTGGACGTTGTGGACGAAATTGCCGACGAATACACCGACTACTACGACAGACCTTTCGAAAAACAAGTTATGTCTTCCGTAACGGTGGAAACGTTCGGTCAAACCTATCCCGCCCCGCAAAAAGTGTAACAGATTTGAGGCAAGTGCTCAAAACGACAGTTGCAGTGCGCAAAAATGTAACTTTGTTTTTCAAAAACACGGTTTTGAAAAAACTACTTAAAACGCAATGTAGAGAACTTCAAAATACAGTTCTGTGGTATGACGACAACAATATCGCAACAAAGTTGACAAGTTGGCAAAATTCAAATAATGAATTCTTAAGCCGCCTTGCAACGTATCTCGCGCACAGTCAATATTTGTTCGCCAACTGTTTTGTGCTAAAGTAAAACATTGTATCAACAGCGTTTGCAGCAACGTTCAAATGCTACCGTCAAAGGATAACGGGATTGTCGTTATCCTTTTGAATTTTTGTGAATTTTGTTTGTTGAAACAATCGCGCAAACGCAACAAGGTGATGCCGGTTGAAATTTATTTTGAAACAACAAACAAATGCGTCGACAGCTTGTAATGTTAACGATAATTACATTAAGTTTTCAAAAAATATTCAAAAATCTCTTGACTCTCCCGTTACGGGAAGGAGTACCATGTCAACATCAAGGAGAAAACCTTTGAACAGTAAACAAAAACTGCACCTTGCTTCGTTTTGCAAAGTGCAGTTTGTTTTTTTTTGTTGTTATCAGATAATCATCGTCAACGAAATGCGTTTCTTTTCAAGGTCTACGCCCAAAACTTTCACGTCTACAACATCGCCCACTTTAACAACTTCCAGTGGGTGTTTGACGAATTTTTTGTTTGTCAGTTGAGATACGTGCACAAGTCCGTCTTGGTGCACGCCGATATCCACAAACACGCCGAAGTCGATAACGTTGCGCACGGTGCCCTTCAAAAGCATGCCTTCTTTCAAGTCTTTCATTTCCAAAACGTCGTTGCGCAAAATGGGTTTGGGCATTTCGTCACGGGGGTCGCGTGCCGGTTTTTCCAGTTCCGCAATAATGTCACGCAATGTGGGTTCGCCTATGCCCAGTTCGTCGGCAAGTTTTTCGTAGTTACGAATGGTTTTGGAAAGCCCTGCAAGGTTACCGATGTTTTCCGGCGAAATTTTCAACTTTTTCATCAGCATTTCCGTTGCTTCGTAACTTTCGGGGTGAACGCTAGTGCAGTCTAAAGCGTTGTCGCCGTCGGAAATTCTCAAAAATCCTGCACATTGTTCAAATGCTTTTGCACCCAACTTGTCCACTTTCAACAGTTGTTGACGGTTGGTGAATCTGCCGTTTTGTTCACGGTAGGAAACAATGTTCTTTGCAATTGCCGACGACACGCCGGAAATGTAGGTCAAAAGGGAAACGGATGCGGTGTTCAAGTCTACGCCCACTTTGTTAACGCAGTCTTCAACCACGCCGCTAAGTTGTTCGCCCAATTTCTTTTGGTTCATGTCGTGTTGGTACTGTCCCACGCCAATGGATTTCGGGTCGATTTTCACAAGTTCCGCCAAGGGGTCTTGCAATCTTCTTGCGATGCTTGCCGCACTGCGTTGTCCCACGTCGAAGTTGGGGAATTCTTCCGTTGCAAGTTTGCTTGCCGAGTACACAGATGCGCCTGCTTCGCTAACAATCACGTATTGCACCGGCAAACCCGTTTCGTGAAGCATATCCACAATTATTTGTTCGCTTTCGCGAGAAGCGGTGCCGTTGCCCAACGAAATAAGTGAAACGTTGTACTTTTGAATAAGTGTTTTCAGCGTTACTTTGGCGCGTGCAATTTTTTCGGGAGTGGTGGGAGCGGTGGGGAAAATGACGGTGGTATCCAGTACTTTTCCCGTTGCGTCCACTACGGCCAATTTGCAGCCTGTGCGGAATGCAGGGTCCCAACCCAACACAACTTTGCCTACAATTGGGGGTTGCATCAAAAGTTGTTCCAAGTTTTTGCCGAAAACGGAAATTGCTCCGTCTTCCGCCTTTTCCGTCAATGCGTTGCGAATTTCCGTTGCAATGCTAGGTTCAATCAAGCGAGTGTAACTGTCCGCAACGGCAAGTTTCAACAGCGGCGAAGTGTTGGGATTATCTTTTGTTATAACCTGTTTTTCCAAGTATTCCAAAATTTCTTCCGTAGGTGCAGCCACTTTCACGGTGAGCACCTTTTCAGCCTCTCCGCGGTTGACGGCCAGCACACGGTGTCCGGCAATTTTCAAAATGGGTTCTTCGTATTTGTAGTAGTTTTCGTAAACCGTCTTCTTTTCCGGATCTTTTGCCACCGATGTTATTTTGCCCAAACGGAAGGTTTTGTCACGAATAACTTTGCGGTAGTCGGCGTTGTCGGAAATAACTTCGGCAATGATATCCAACGCACCTTGCAAAGCGTCTTTAACAGTCTTGACGCCTTTTTCTTCGTTGACGAATTCTTTTGCAAGTTCTTTTGCGTTTTTATCCGTTTGTTGCAACAAAATGATCATTGCAAGGGGTTCCAAGCCTTGTTCCTTTGCAACGGTTGCACGGGTACGGCGTTTGGGACGGTAGGGGCGGTACAAGTCTTCGACGGCAACTTGCGTTTCGGCGTTTTCAATGGCCTCACGCAGTTCGTCGGTCAATTTGCCTTGTTCGGCAATGCTGTTGATTACTTGCGCTTTTTTGTCTTCCAAATTGCGCAAATACGTCAGGCGATCGGACAGTTTGCGCAACTGTTCGTCGTTCAGTTGTCCCGTCACTTCTTTGCGGTAACGGGAAATGAAAGGAATGGTGTTCCCTTCGTCGATAAGATTCACTGCGGCATCAACTTGCCAGCGTGCCACTTCCAGTTCTTCTGTAATTCTTTGATTGATATCCATTTGAAAATCTCCGTCTTTACTACTTTCGCCGCTCAAACGCGGCATTGCTTGGTTTTTGAAACGCACGCGCTGTTACTACTGCGGTGTCAGTGCAATTTGCCAAGCTCATTTATTATACTAAAATGCGAATTTTATTGCAAGAGAACAAACAGAGAAAACTTCGGGATAATTTTCACGATAGTTTTTTGCTTGTGCAAAATTTTGCAGTCGCACGGTTTTTTGCGGCGCAATGGCAAAATTGCTTTCGCAAACCTGTTTGTTGCAAAGCGGTTGAAGGGTTTTTGACTGCCGCCGAGTTGCCGACGCTCAAAGTTTCGTGCGAAGTATATTGCAAAATAGTAAACAAAAGTTAAATTTGCTGCGTTTTGCTTGACACCGATTGCCGTTACTTGTAAAATACATTGTGGAAAACATTTGGAGGAATAAAATTGAGCAAAGAGGTTAAGTTGGCAGACGTCAAAAAGTACGATTTTACACGCAAACCACGCCGTGCAAGCAAATTTTGGATGTTCATTGCCCGTAATTTTGCCATTCCGTTCGTTGCGGGAGGGTTCAAAATTAAAATAGATAAGAAAAACATGGAAGGGTTGAAACCTCCCTATCTTTTGTTGCCCACTCATGCAAGCATGCTGGACTTTGCCGTGATGTACAAGGCAATTTATCCGCACAAGTTGGTGAATTTCGTCGTGGCAATCGATGCCGTCAGAGATTTTTCCGATTGGCTTATGCGCAGATTGGGCGGTATCACAAAACGCAAATTCGTCAAAGATTTCAGTTTGATACGCAACATGCGTTACTGTGCCAACACCTATGGCGACGTGGTGTGCATGTTTCCCGAAGCACGCTATTCATTGGACGGTTGCACGTCCTACATTCCGCCTTCGGTGGGAAAAATGGCAAAATTGCTGAAAATTCCCGTTGTTACGCTTAACATGGACGGCAACTTTATCATTTCTCCGCAGTGGAACAAGCCACGCCAAAAAATGCCGTTGCACGCGGAAATCAATCAAATAATCACCGCCGAAGAAATTGCAACGCTTTCTGTGGATGAAATTAACAACCGCATCCACGCAGGCCTTGCCCACGACGACTACCGTTATCAATTGGAAAATCGCATCGAAAACAACTATCCCAAACGTGCCGAGGGTTTGCACAACATTTTGTACCGTTGCCCGCATTGCAACAAAGAATTTGAAATGTATTCCGAGGGCACGACTTTGCGTTGTGACGCTTGCGGAAAAACATGGGAAATGAACAAGTACGGCCAACTTGAAGCAACGGAAGGGGAAACGGAATTTTCGCATATTCCCGATTGGTTCAACTGGGAGCGTCAAACGGTGCGAGAAGAAGTGCGCAACGGCACCTACCATTTCGAATCGGAAGTGGACGTGCACACGTTGCCCAACGCCAAGCGTTTTTATAGCCACGGCAAGGGCACTTTGGTGCAAACGACGGAAGGCACCGTGCTGGATTGCGTTGCCTACGGCGAGCCTACTCACGTGGAATGGAAGGCTGCGGAGCTGGAAAGCGTTCACATCGAATACGACTATCCGTTCAACAAAAAAATGTATCCCAAAAACGATTTCGGCGATTGCGTGGATATTTCCACTAACGACGAAAGTTACTGGTTGCATCCGTCGGATAAACGCACGCAACTTACAAAACTTTCCTTCGCTACGGAAGAAATTTACTTTTTAGCATTGGAAAAAATAAAAAAAGGCGAATAGCATGGCTATTAACCGACACAAACGCCTTTTAACACTAACTTTTAGCACGAAAAGACTAACAGGCGTTGTTTGTTAGTCTTTTTTTTGAGCACAATGCTAGATGTGAGTGACGGAAACTGTTCTCAATTCTAAGTGGCGGTATATGTGTGTATAAGAGTAAAAATGTTTAATGTGGAAAAATGCACTGTAATTTATTCTGTAGTGTAACTTCCAACAAAAGGTGCGTTCACTACAAGTTAAAAAACGGGACTTTGCATTTCGCAAAGCCCCGTTTCAAGTTTTGGGTGAGTCAAGTTATTTCACGTTCCATTTTGCAAGCAATTCGTCAACGGTGGTTATTTCCGCACCGTAAACGTCGTGCAAGTACTTGATGCCGCTAACGTAGTCTTCTTCGGTGAAAGAATCGGTTGCGTCTTTTGCAACAACCACGTTGTAGCCAAGGCAGTAGGCATCGGCAGAAGTGTGGCGAACGCACATGTGAGCGTGCAAACCTGTCATAACAACGGTGTCTACGCCCAATTCTTGCAACAAAAGGTCCAAATCGGTGTGGAAAAATCCGCTGTAACGGCGTTTGGGAACGACGTAGTCCTTGTCGCACAGGTGCAATTCGGGAATAACTTCCGCACCTTTGGTGCCGACGATAGCGTGATCTCCCCAAAGTTTAAGTTCGTGGTCTATTCCTTTCAAGTGTGCGTCGTTGCAGAACACAACGGGAACGCCTGCTTGTCTTGCGCCGTCCAAAAGTTTTGCCGTTTGGGGCACGATGGCCAGTCCACGGTCGCATTTCAACGATCCCGTAACGAAGTCGTTCAACATATCTACTACCAAAATTGCCGTCTTTTTGCAATCTTTGCATTGTGCCATTGTAAGTTACCTCCATTTTCGTGTGAAATTTGCGCCGATTGTGGCCAAATTTCGTTATTTTTTGCTAGAAGCCGTCGCTTTGAGTGCAAACGAAATTGCAATTTTTTTGTTTTCAAGAATTATTGAAAAAGTCGTGTAAGCATTAACAAAAAAACAAGCTTCTTAATGATATAATACCGCATTGTCTTTTTAATGTCAAACGCTTGCGGCTTGCGTCGAGTGGATTGCGTCAACTTTTTTTGCAATGTGTTTACATTGCAAAAATCACATAGCGTTGCAAAACCTGTCGAGTTGTTTCAATTTTCACGGAAGGGGTTTACTTTTTTTGTGGGGTGTAGTACAATTTAATCGATGTGATAAACGGTTTGCCGCTTTTTGGTAAACGTATCTAACGGCAAAAAACGTCTTGACAACATGCAAAGCGTTGTTTTTCACACAAAAAAAACGGCAATTTTGAGCTGTTTGCAAGTAAAAATTAAAAAAGTTAACGTTATTAGGAGGTATTTTATGCAAACGTTACGTTCTAAACAGGGATTTATTTGCGATATGGACGGTGTTATCTATCACGGCAACACCTTGCTGGACGGAGTGAAAAAGTTTGTCGATTGGATGAACGACAACGGCAAGCACTTTTTGTTTTTGACAAACAACAGTCAAAAATCCCCCGAAGAACTTTCGCAAAAACTCAAACGCATGGGCTTGGACGTTTCGTCGGAGCATTTCCACACTGCGGCACTTGCAACGGCAAGTTTTTTGAAAAGTCAAGGTGCTTCCACGGCGTACGTGGTGGGCGATGCAGGACTTACCAATGCATTGTATAACGTCGGTATCACCATCAACGACGTAGACCCGGAATTTGTGGTAATCGGCGAAACGGAAAACTACAATTTCGATAGCATTTGCAAGGCAACTCGCCTTGTTAACAAAGGTGCACGGCTAATCGGCACCAACAGCGATATCACAACCCCCACGGAAAAGGGGGAAATGCCTGCATGTAAAGCACTGATTGCTCCAGTAGAATTTGCAACAGGCAAAAAAGCCTACTACGTTGGTAAACCCAACCCGTTGATGATGCGTGCCGCAATGGAACGCTTCCACAAATTGGGGTTGCACTCTCCCGACGTTGCAATGATCGGCGACAGAATGGATACGGATATCGTTGCTGCCATCGAAAGCGGCTTGGATTCCGTTTTGGTGCTTTCCGGTGTTTCGTCCAGAGAAACGGTGGAAAAATTCCCCTTCCGTCCCCGTCTTATTTTGAACGGCGTTGGAGATATTGCCGACTAGACTTACCCTTGCCGCAAACACCCACGCCTTAACGGCAAATTGATGTTTGGGTAGCGACTGTTTGTTTGTAAAATCAAGATATCGCTTTTGTGCATTGAGTAGCAAATGCATGTGTTTGGAAAGCATTTTGTTTGTAAAATCAAGATACTTTCACTCAAAGCCGCAAGGGCCGCAAAACGGGTTGTTTCAGCGCCGCTGTCGCAATTTCGAACAGGTGTATTGGAATCAAAAGTAAACGTCGTTTTGGGATTCTACGGCCCAATGTTGTTGTGCAAGAAATTGTAATCAAAGGTAATGTGATTTGTAATATCTAGAGCTCTTGCGCCGCTACAATGAATTGGAGAGCGAGAACAAGCGGCTTTCACAAGAAAACTTTCAATTGCGGCATCGGCTTGGACTGGTAGAAATACCCAAAGAGAATATTGAAGAACTTGCAATACAATTTTCACCTCACTTTTTTGAATTTTTGCATTGGCGAACGGCAATAAATTGCATTTTATTGGATCAAAAGCAAACATAAGTTTCTTCCCCCTGCGGGCTCAAATTGAAATGCACCTCCAAAAGTGTCTAACTTTTGGGGGTGCACATCATAGTTGCCCGTAGGGCTTTTTTTTGTGAATATTCTATGCGTGTAAAATTTTGTACAAAGTCACGTTATTTTTTTAGACAGATATCTTTTTTATATTTGTGTGTTTTAGATTTATCTTTTCATCTTTTGCGTTTTGTGAATAGTAATAGTTCCAAACGCTAGAATGCTCTTCGAGCTCCCCCCCCCAAATTTTTCTGCAGAAATAAAAACATGTTACACTTGTTGAAATCTTTTCTTCTCCCTAACGTAAAAAGTGTTAACGGTACGGCACGGTTGTGCTTTGTGTCCCTGTAGCAGACGGAATATGTGTGTACATTCGGAATGGTAGTTTGCAAAGGAACATGCAATTTCTTCTCATTACGCATTTGAACATGAAGTTCAAAAAATGTTTTGAAAAGAAAATGTATTTTGGGGCTGACCTAATAAAGCGGGAATTCAATATACTTGCGGTTTTGGATGACACACAATTATTTAACGGCGACATGGTGCGTTTGCCCGACGAATATTCGGACAAATTTGTGCAGAGAGACAATTCCGAAAGTACCGACTTGTCCAACAAAATTTATAGTCGGTACAGAAGACAAGGACGTTATGGTTGAATGAGAGAAACTGTGTGTCAAAAAAACGATAGTTCGATATAATGTGTTAAAACAGCAAAAGAAAATGACTGGTTTGTAATACACTTCAAAAAGTTGGGCACTTGGGAATGTCCATTGTGGTTTTGTTTTCAATCTCGGCTTGTTTTTTGCCGGATATTGTTTTTTGAGGTTACTACGCACGCTTGGTCTTTGTCGTAGTAAGGGCTTTTGTGGTAGTGGACAGTCATTTTTTTTGCAAAAAAGCAAAAAAAATCAAAATTTGGTATTGACAATACGGGGGGGGGGGTGCCGTATAATTTTAACGCAACGAGTTATTCCCACAAAAAAACAAGGGAAAATTTTTTAATTTAAAATGTTAGCGGTAACATTCTGCCGCAAAAGATATACAATTTTGAAATTTGCATTTTGTTTGTGGGCGAATGTGGTAAAGATGGTTGTCTGGCGAGGCAAATGTTCCCCCCCCCAAAAAAAAGCCATCGGACAGTAGCGGTATAGGTTTCGAGAGTGTGTTCGCAGTCTTTGCATCGTGCGATGTGACAACTCGGAACAGGATGTAAAGTAGCAACGAACAAAAGTTTCGGCAACAATCTCAACCAAAGAAGGGGTAGCAAATGGCAACGATAACGGATATCGCAAAAAAAGCAGGTGTTTCCACCATGACTGTTTCGCGCGTTTTCAACTTTCCCGAAAAGGTTAAGCCGCAAACTCTGGAAGCGGTGCAGCGCGCAGCCGTAGAATTGAACTATCATCCCAACAACGTTGCGCGTTCGTTGGCGCGAAAATGCACAAACATTGTTTTTGTCTACATTCCCAAGGGGTTGTCGGCCACGGAGCAGTTTGTTTCGCAAACCGTCACAGCCATAGGCGAACGGTTGGGCGAGCACGGATATTCTTTCTTGTTGAGCAGAAAAATGCCGCAAGGCGAAAGTTTTGACGGCATGATAATGATGGGTCTTTCGCACGATGAAGAACTGGATATTGCCAAAGCGCAAAACAGTGGTAAGCCGGTGGTGCTTTATGGTAACAGTGAAAGATTTTCTTCGTGGGTGGACGTGGACAACTATTCCGGTGAATGGTTGGCAACGGAATACCTGTTGCAACAAGGTCGCAAAAACATTTGTGCGGTGTGTGCTCCGCAAAAAATGCACTATGCCGAAGAACGTTTGCACGGCTACGAAGATTGTCTTGCTCGTTATGGCTTGAAAACAAGCGAAAATGCCGTAGCCGTAGGCGAAGCAAACGAAAATGGCGGATACGTTTGCACCAATCAATTGCTGAACAGCGGTGAAAAAATCGATGCGATAGTGTGCGCAACGGACACCATGGCAATCGGATGTATTCGTGCCTTGAAAGAACACGGCATATCCGTTCCGCAAGACGTTTCCGTGGTTGGATTCGACGGTTTCGGAAGCGAAAAATTGGTTACACCCAAGTTGACGACGGTGAAACAACCGTTGTTCGAAGTGGGGTTTAAGCTTGCCGACGTTTTGGTTGCTTTGTTGGAAGACGAACAACCGCAAAAAATAAAAATTTTGCCGACGCTTGTTAGGGGCGAATCGGCTTGATGGAGGGAAATATGAAACGTAAAATTGTAATTTTGCTGGTGGCTGTTTTGCTTATCGGCGCATTGTGCACAGTGTTTGCCGCTTGCGGTGGCAACAGTGGAGACCTCAAATTGATGGTCTACTCTCCTGCAAATAACGATGCAAAAACTGCTTATGAACAAATGATTTTGAAATTCACCGAAGAAACGGGGGTAAGAGTCAAAGTTAGATTTGTTCCCAAAGACGAATACAACTCTAAACTGAAAACCAGTTTCAGAACGGACGAAAAACCAGACGTGTTCATTTTGGACCAACCCATGCTTGCCGACTATGAGTCCTTCTGTCTGAATTTGAACAGCGGATTCTTTGCCGAAGAGGATGAAGAAGGCTTACATATCAGCGACTTTTTCGACGTTGCAATGGATACAGTCAAGTACAAGGACAATATTCTTGCCGTTCCGTTCTCGTTGACGACAAGCATTTTGCTGTACAACAAGTCCATTGTCACTTCCGCTCCCCAAAGTTGGGACGAATGGCTTAACATAAGTGTTCCTAGCGGCAAAGCACTGTTTGCAGGAATCGGCTCCGGCGGCTACGCATCTTGGTACTTCCAAGCATTTTTGAAAAGTGCCGGCGGTG
>CAZADD010000008.1:0-27164 GCA_964483825.1 uncultured Oscillospiraceae bacterium | reverse complement strand
AAGTGTGGTTACTGCTTCCGGAATTGCAATGTTTACAAGTTCGTAGGAAGTGAAGTACGCACGCCATGCATAATATTGTTTCAATGCGGCAACTTTGGTTGCTTGGTCGGCATCTGTTGCAAGGTCTGCAATTACATCTGCTGTGCTTGCGGCTGTTGCAACATAGTCGACATTTCCCCAAATGTGAATGTCACTTATTTTAATTTCCGGATTTTCAACGTCTGTCCATGTGTGCATCTTCAACACACCGTCGTCAAAAACAGTTGCATCAAGTTCCTTGGTCCATTGTTTTGTAGTAATCTTCCAGGCGGTTCCGTCTTTATAAATACGTACGGAGAACGTCCAACCAATATTTGCATTTTCGCCCATGTATCCACCATCTGACGAAACATCATCACAGGTGAATGAGCACACTTTTCCGTCAGCTGATTTTACTTCAACCATGAATTCGAATGCAGTGCTATTTGTAAATGCGTATTGTGGCAAATTGATATAGAATGTATCACTGTTGGATGTCCAGTATCTGCTGTATGCGTTGCCTTGAGTGTCCGTCCATGAGCCATCTGTGATAGCTGTGCCGTAACCATCGAATCCACAAAGGTTGGTACCGCCCAAGTAAGCATTTGATGTGAGCCATCTTGCAACAAGTGTAACATTGCAATCGATAGGTGTTTCAGCGTCGAATTTTTCGCCGTTTAGGTACCAAGCGTCGAATATGTAGCCGCTGCGAGTAACTTCGGGAAGTTCTGCCGCGTCGCCGTCCAAAACTTTCACTTCTTGATTGTCGCCGTCAAGGTTGGTGAGTGTAACGGTGAATTCTTCACGGTCGTCGTCAACAAGGTTGAATTTTGCAATAAGTTCAAGTTCTGCCGTGATAGTTTCGCCACCAACATATTGTTTGTCGGAATCATCGAACCAGCCTGCAAATTCGTAGTGTTTGTTGCCTTCGCCATCGTAAGTGGGAACTGTGGGATCGGCAGGAAGAACAAGTTTTTCACCGTAGTGATATTCTTTTGCATCGGCAAGTTCGTCGCCGTCTTCGTTGATGAATGCCACTTCGTAGACAGTGTAGTCGCCTTCTTTCACTTCGTACTTAGCAACAAGTTGAAGTGCGCTTGTGACAGCGTCGCCGGCTTTGTATTCCGTGTCGCCTGCAAACCAACCAACAAGGGTGTGTTTGCCGATAGCGTCGGTGTAGGAAGCGGGTGCTTCGGGAAGAACAAGTTTACCATCGTTCAGATAGTAGCCAATCGAACTAACTTCGCCGTTACCGACGTCGTAGGAGAATTTCACTTTGTGAACGGTTGTTGCACCGGTTGCATCAAGGGTGCCGAGGAATTTGTTTCGGGATCCGTCATCGCCACCGCCACGAACAACAACAGCCGACCAACCTTTAGTCGTGAGTTTCATGGTAACTGCTTCGTTGCCAAGAGCAATTGCGTCGTCCAATTTGACACTTACGGTTTGACCGCTTTCCGGAAGAGTCAAGTTGTTGCCGCTCAAGTACCAGCCGTCGTCTTTCTTTTCAAGATTGAACTGTACCCAACTGTAACCTTCTGTTGTGGAGGTAAAGGTTTGACCGCCGTAAACAAGTTGTACGGGGATTTCACCTGAAAGCTGGAAAATAAACGTTACTTGGCTATATGCAGCATATGCTACTTTAGGCAAAGTGAGCGTTGACGTTTTTTGGTCACCATTTGCTCCGTTGATAAGAAGTGTTTCCTTGTTGTTACCTTCAACGGCAATATGTCCTTCAAATTGTGCACTTGCGTTATCTGTCACAACGGTGCGGTCTGCAAAGAATGCACGGTACTTGGCAATCTTTTCCGGTTCGGTGTAGTCAGCTTTTTCCTCTGCAGTAAATTTCACATTGTAGTAAGCAAGATACTTGGTGAGTGCAACGAATGCAGCGTCTTGTGCATCCTTATCGGCTGCCAATATTGTGTCGAAATCGGGCAAAGCTGCCTCCAATTTTCTTAGTTGCAAGTTGTGGTCAGCCAAAACTGCTTGTGCTGCCGCTTTGTGTGCGGAAACATCCGTGAGAGTGTCTTTTTCGCCTTCCAAGAAGAAAGTGCGTGCTGCTTCGATTTGATTGATGATTTCAATCACATCTTCGGCATTGTTTTCGTCGATTGCGGAAACTTCGGGCAAAGATGCGACAAGGCGTGCATCTTCTGCAACATAGTCGAATGCATCGA
Source organism: uncultured Oscillospiraceae bacterium (assembly GCA_964483825.1). GTDB lineage: Bacteria > Bacillota > Clostridia > Christensenellales > CAG-314 > Fimimonas. The sequence goes on along the minus strand of CAZADD010000008.1, from coordinate 24,966 downwards.
CAAGCACGTCGGAAATAGAAATGTTGAGCCAATCTCCGTCCTTGGAGATATCTTCCGGCTTATCTTGAATAGCAAAAGACAAACCGTTGAGGTTGTGAGTAGGCCATTCTTCGTTGGTGTAGATTCGTTGTGCACCATTATAGGAAACAATAGTTGTGCTTCCCGTGTAGGTGATTGTGATAACAATTTCTTCACCAACTTCACTTTCGGTTATACGATAAGTGTTGCCGGTTTCAGGATGATTTGTGCTAGCATCCCACGTTCCTGTACCAAACGTGATGGTTGCCACGTGATCAGAAACAACTTTGAAGGTGTAGGTGTGGTTAAGTTTAAGTTCCACATTACCCAACGTTACTTCGGCGGGAGAATATGGATTAGCATGATTGAACAACGTTCTGATAACCCAAACGCCGTTTTCAGTGTCGTGGGTGAGAGTGTTTGTCTTGTCGCCAAGGCCTGTGCCTTCATTGAACATCCAACCGTTTTGTGCGTGAGGCACAACTTCGAGGTCGATTTCGCTTTCATGAAGCCATTTTGACGTGAGATTGATTGTCACGTAGTCGGAAACAGTTTCGCCTGCGTTCCAAACTTCGCCTTCGGAATCGAGCAAAATCAACTTGTAACCTTCGTGAGAAGGAAGTTTGCTTGCGTCAGGCATTTTTACCGTATCGCCGATTGCAACTTCAGGAGTTTCAAGAACGTCATCGTCCAACATGAAGATTACGCGAACGTATTCTTTGTCGCCCTTGACTTTTTCGCCGCATACGCAACGTTTGTAGTCGTAGCCCGTGTTGGGGTAATCAGCTTTCTGGTGGAGCAAGTCACCTGCGATATCCTCCAACGCTTGGTGATTGACGGTGATAGTTGCCGTTTCGGTTGCGCCAAGATAATCGTCGGTTTCTTCGACTTTTGCCGTTACTGTGTAGGTGCCGTGGCTGAGTATGCCGGTAACGACTGTGCCGTATGCATCTTTGATTTCGATACTGGGTGTACCGTGTGTTGCGGAAATGCCGCTTGCATCGAATTCTTGTCTGCAAACAAGAGATACGTCTACCAAGCCGCTGATTTCGTTAATTTCTTTGGAAACAGTTTGTTTTTCACTTGAAATATACGAACCGCAATCACATTGTTTCATGTACCAAATTTCGTACTGATTTTCGCCGACTTTTTCGGAGTGGAATTCGCCGTTGCCTTCGATATCATCAAACGCTTGGTGAGCAACGGTAAAGGTTGCGGTTTTGGTTGCGCCAAGATAGGTTTTGGATGCTGCAACCGTTGCCGTTACCGTGTAGGTACCATGGGACAGACGGAAACTTTCTCCTGGGATAACGGTGTCGTTCCACTTAATTTCAACCGTTACTTCGCCATGAGTTGCGGAAACCGAGGATTTGTTGAACACATCGCCGCAATGGAAATTGGAATCTTCAAGGCCAATGATTGCGTTGGCTTCTCTATCTTTTGTTTGTTCGTCACCTCTGATACCTATGCCGCAAGCACAAGGTTTTTCCACCCAACTGTGGTACTTGCCTTCGGAAGTAAGTTCGTCGCGCGGAGTTCCTTCACCGGAGATACTTGCAAAGTCTTGGTGGCTTACGGTTACTTTTGCATAAGCAACAGCGGCTTCGTAGTTTTCGCCTGCATCCACCGATGCCTTTATGTAGTAGGTGCCGTAGGTCAAACCGTCGGTACCAACTGCAGCGTAGGAAAGGTTTTCCTTTTCGGTGCCGTCCACTGCCTTGGCAATGGTAACCGTGATTGTGCCGTATTCGGCTGTTGCTGTGATCTGCGGAAGAGCGTCGCCACAATGCAACGAGATGTCTTCCAGACCGGAGATTGCGTTACTGTTGACTTGAGGCACGCATGCTGCAAAAACCAAGCACGTCATGCACAAAAGCATGAAAACCAGTAACAACATCTTTTTTGTTTTCATAGTTTTCCTCCTTGTTTTTTGTTTTATTGTTACCCACAAACAACAGTGGGTTAAAACCTGTTTTATTTGAAAAACAACCGATGTTTTTCTAGTAGATGAACATTACGTAGTCCACGTAGACCATGCTTCCGGTGAGACCTATCGAAACGCTGTTGAGCAAGGTGTTTTCTGCACCGAATGTGGTGAGAGGTATTTTGATTTCCGTCCAACGACCGCTACCATTGGGCAATGTGAAGTCTGTGCTACCGTCCACGGAATAGGTACGTTTGATTGTGTTGCCAACGCCAAAGAACAACTGAACAGAATCGTTGGGAACAAACACACGGAACACTACCGACGAGTTTGAGGTGATGGCAATACCTTCGTCCAAGTTGAATTGAAGGGAAGAACCGCCTGATGCCGCATTGGAAAGTACAACGTAGTTGCCGTCGGTGTTTTTTGCGTTGGCGGAATCAACTTTAACATCTTTGGTGAAAATGGCTTCTGCTTGACCTTGCAACAACTTGCCTTCGGTGAACTTGGTTGTGAAGTCGCCTTCCGTTTCGTTGACGAATATTGCACGTACTTCAACTTTTTCGTCCGGCATGATAAACGTGTTACCTTCGATTTTTTCGCCGTTGACGTACCAACACTTAACAGCACGGTTTTCGATGGGTTTTTTAAGTTCCAGCGTGATTTTGTCGCCATACATTTTGCCACGGATGGTTTGATCCTTACTGCCCAATGCGTAGACTGTGACAGTGTTCTTGCCGTAGACGTGAACGGTTGTTTTGATTTCGTAGGGGGTGCCCTCGTGTTCGAAAGAAGCCGTTACTACGGCATCGCCACCGGTTTTTGCCGTCAACTTGCCGTAGGAAATATCGGCAACGTTGACTTTGCTGCTTTTGAACGTCACATTGGGAACGGTTGTGGTTTCGCCATCGATTGTTTGGGAAACACTAAGTTCGATCACATCGCCTTGCCAAATTTCAAGGTTGGCGTAGTCGGCACAGAAATACGTACCGCTTGGAGTGACTGCAACATCCACTGCCGCCGTTACCGATTGACCTTCGTAGGTGGCTTGGCACACTACGCTTGCACTGCCTTCGCCCACCGCCGTGATAATGCCGTCGTTGACTGTTGCAACGCCTGAATTGGACGTAGTCCACGAAATTGTGCCGTTAACCGCTTGCCCGCCGTAGGTGAGTTGCGGTTGCAACACATATTCGCTGCCAACAATAAGGTTCAAAACCGTTTCGTTAAGTTTGATGCTTGGAATAAGCAAGAAAGAGTTATCTAACACGGTTACTTTTACCAACGCAATGCGTTCGTTGCTAGAAGTGGCACGGATTGTTGTTTGTCCGGGGGCAACGGCGGTTATTATGCCGTTGGAATCCACCGTGGCAACTGCTTCGTTGTTGGAAAGCCAGCCGATGACCGTTTCGCCCTCTTCTAGGCCGATAACATCGCTTTTTGCAGTGTTGCCGACGTACAACGAAATGGTGTTGGGGTTAAGTTTCAACATTTCGGGGGCTTCGTCGTCGCCACCGTCGGGAGTTTTGGGCACGCATGCGCCCAAAGCCAAGCACAACAGGGAAAGAACGACAAGTGTGATTACCAAAAGTTTTTTCTTTGACAGTATCATTTGTTGCACCTCCCTTATTGCAAGTAGTTATCGAACAAACCGGGAGCAGATGCACCGCTTTCCGCAATTATGTTGATACCGTACTTTGAGCAGTAGTAGTTGAATTCATTGATAAGAACATTGAGTTCGGCTTGAGTGTAGTTACTGCGATAGTAATTGAGTTTCGTGTAGGTGAGCGTGAGCTCTATTTCCTTCAACCTGTCGTACAACTTTTGCCACAATTCGGGATCGTCCGTTTTGTAGTGTTCAATTTTGTCGTAGGCACGGTTGAACAGCCGTGTGAATGCATCCACCACGCCTTCCGTCCAAACTTCACGCAACGATATGTCGTCGTAGATTGTGGCAAAGTTTGCGCCATCCAAAACTTCCGCTTTGTTGTAGATGATGCGGATCATGTCGTAGTACTCTTCCACTTCGTCGCCGGCATCCTTGTAGAACGCTTGGATGAATTCGCGAGCCAATTCGTCGTAGTTTCTGTCCACGTCCCACATAATTTGCGATTCTACCCACAAACGCATTTCTTGCATGGTGCATTGGTTTGTGTAGGCAGGCCCTTGACTGAACATGTTAGTGATGCCGTTTTCACGGTAGGTTTTCATTTGGGGTTGGAAAGTATCGAAGTTGTTGAAGGGATACATGAAGTAGCTGTAGTTGGTTTCGTACGTCCAAATGGACATGCGTTCGTCGTCATCGAGCAAAGCGTGCCATTTCACCAAGTTTTCGTAAACTTCGGCGTTGGGGGTATCCTCCAACGTTGTGGAATAGTCGGTACCTATGGGAGCCATTTCGAAATAGAGTTTTTCGTGCGGAACAACCTTTTCGCTGTAGGGCACCCAACCGCCGTTGCCGTCGCTTACCATGGGCGGAGTTTCCGTTGCCTTATACGAGAACAACACTATGCGAACTTCACGGCCTTCGGGGTACTCTTCCGCAACCATTTGTTGAACAAGTTCCACAACGTGGTTGGCAAAGTTGATTTGCAAGCCGGCATCGTTCATTGCCCATTCTTGTTTGGCCTTTTCGCAACGATCGCAAGTACAGAAGTTGCTGCCGTCGGCTTGTCCCATGGAGAAGTAGATTTTTTCCGAGCTGCTGCCCTTGACACAGTTGAACAGGTCGAGCGCTGCTTGATATTCCAATTCTTCGCCGGCCGTCCAACAAAGTTGAGCGTTGTTGTTGTTAGAGAACCAATAATCGGGAATGGGATTTCCGTCGTCGTCCAACAAAGTTTCGCCCGTTTCGGGGTCGGTTTTAACTGCGCCCCAAGCGTGACTTTTGTGAGTGTTGAAGTCGACGACACGTCCCGTTTGTGTGTGTGCCTTCCAGCCGTACTCTTCGTCGGACAAACTGTAACGCAGATGCGTGCGGTAGTCGGCATCTTCCGATAAAATTTGGTACCAAGTGGAACGGAAGTCGAAACTGGGCTTCACTGTGTCGTCGTACTTGCACAAGTACACTGTGCTTTCCGTGCGATAGAAAATTTCGTCGGTGTAGTAGTATCTGTAACCGACTTCGTCGTACAAAAAGTCCCAAACGCCGTACATACAGCCGCGTTTATCCCATTCCGAACGAATGAACAGTTGGTTTCCGATGGTTTTGATTACGTAGCCGCTTCTACCAAGCGTTCCGTCCGTTTTGACGTTGCAGGAATCGGCATATTCCGTATCGCCGATGCTGATAACGGGAGTTGTTGATTTGATATCGATGTCGCCGTCGTGCACAATAAGCAATTCTGCACCCGTTGCGGAACGCAAAACGTCTTGCAATTCCGTTGCGGCCGTATATTCGTTGGCAACGGGAGATTTAGGTAACAAAATCACGTATTCGCTGATGCCTTCGGCAACAAGAAAGTGCTTTGTTTTTTCACGTTCTTCGTCTTGAGGAAGAGTGGCGTTATCACACGCACACAGCCCCAAAACAAGAGTTGAAGCAAGTAGAATAGCAAGAATTAAACTGAGATATTTTTTCATAATTTCATTCCTCCTACTCTACCACGGTAAATTCCGCCGTGTAACGGACATAGTTGAAACTGTCGTCGTAGGCAACGTAACTGACAACGTACTTGCCTGCTGTTTCGGCCACAAATGCGTTGTTGCCTGCCTTGAAAGACTTGGGATAGGTTGCGTCCTTTGCGGACAAGTAGGACGTTGTTTCGCCGTTTGCGTAGTGAACAAGCAAACGGGTTTCGCCGGAAGGAAGTTGCAAGTACACGTCGCAATACACGTTTTCGGTGTTATCCGAAACGGTGAATTTGGGCAAAGTTATTTTGCTTCCCACACGGTAAACTTCTTTGAAGTTAAGTTCTACTTCCAAAACAGGAGCGACGTTATCCACAACGGTGATTGACGTGCCGCCTTTTGTTGTTTTGCCGTTGCCGCTTGTATCCTTTGCCGTATAAATGACACGGTAATTGCCGATTTTATCCATTTTCACGGTGTATTCCTTATCCGTTGAAACTCCTGACAGCACGGCGTTGTTATCGGGGTCGTACACGGTAATTGTGAGCGAACTGACTTGGTTGAGAACGTCGAATGCTTGCGCCGTGTAGACGGTGAGCGTATCTCCAAGGTTCAAACGGCGGTCGTAGATACCGTTGATGACAATTTGCGGAGCAACCGTGTCGCCGGCGGGATCCGGAATGGGCTTGCCGTTGTCGTCCAACACCGTTTCACCGTTATCGTCGATTTGCACGTACTTGTAACCGAACGATTGGTTGTTGAGAGCCGTCACGTTCAAGGTGCTTGCCACTTTCACTGCCGAGAATGAAATTGTCATGTAAATTCCGCTTCCGAAACCGTTGAATTGCGTTCCGTCGTCAAACGTGTTCAAAACGTAGAACTCGTCGTTGAAAATGTCGGCAATACGGTTGGTTTCGCTGTCGAATTTAAGGGCGAAAGCCGTATTTTGAACGTCGGTTTTGGTGGCAAAATCAATTGCAGACATTCCTTTTGCGGAAATTGTGAGCCCCATGGACGAGAAACCAATTGTAAACGTTACCGTTTTTGTTTTGTCGTCGGCGGAACTTAGTTTGATTTTTGCGTTTGAGAAACCGATTGTTCCCGTGACGTAGCTGAACTTTGCTTCAAACGTGCCGTAGCTGAGTTTGTTGGCAAAGAACACTTCGCCGTCACTACCGACGTTCAAGGCAACGGAATTCTGTTCCAAAGTGGGATTGATTGAGCCGTCACTGTTGTAGAAATACTTTTGTTGAGACTTGCCGCCGTCGCCGTCGATAACGGGGATAGTTTTCTTGGCCAAGGAAACGAATTCCGTTCCGTCGTAGGCAAGACATTCCGCTTCCACCGTTTCCGCATCACCGCTGACGGTAAATGTACCGTTGACAACTTCTTGGCCGGCAATAAGATATTTGACGGTTGCGTCGCTAACTTCATTGCCGTTGCAAATTTTTGCAGCCACTGCGGGGAAATCGTAGGTGAAGTTTTTGATGAATACTTCCGGCAAACTTATTTCGCCAACAAGCACCGGTTTATCCACAGAAACGACTTCGATTTGAATTTCCTTGGTGGCAGAATGACCGAAAAAGTCCGTTGCCGTGTAGCGTGCAACGTAGGTACCCGTTTCGTCGGGAACAAAGGAGTTTTCCGTCAGTTCTACAACCTTGTTTGAAGGTGAATACACTTCAAGTGTTTTGGTGAGATTGCCGTTTCCGCCGTTGCAACGAACGTCTGAAGGATCTGCCAACGTGACTTTATCGAAAATTTTGACGCCTGAAATGTTTTCGATATCGCCAAAATTGATTTGATTGGGTTTGCTTACGCAAAACAGCGAAACTTGTTCCGTTGCGATGTTGCCGGACTTATCTTGCGAAACGTATTCAATCACGTACTCGCCCACTTTGTCCGTTACGAAACTTCCGTTGCGAACAGCCACGTCGATGAGACCGTCTGCCGTTTTGTAGTACACACGAGATGTTACGGATGTTTCCAAATCGTAGAAATCCCATGCGGTGGCATTGAACACGTTGTAGGTTGCTCCTACGTAGGAGTTTGGAACGCTGTGTTCGCCGTTCAAATCAACAGTGATTTGCGGTGCTTCGGTATCCGGCAAGTTTTCTTGTGAGAAATCGATGCCGCCCACTTGGTTGATGATCACACTGCCGCTTTCTTCCACAAAACGGTCAAAAGTTATTGTGAGTCTTGCTCTACCGCTGGGGAAACCTGTCCAAATGTTGGTGCCAAAGTTAGCGACTTCGTCGAAATCGACAATGCGATAGGGTTTGCCGAACAAACTGCCTTCGCCGTTAGCAATATACAACGCGTTTTCGTCGCTGTCGTAGCAAAGTTTCAATGCAAAATCGAAATTGGATGCGTTGCCAAGAACGTCGGCTTGGAAACTGAACGGTGCACGTGCGCCGTAGATATCCGTTGTGTTCCAAACAAACGAACCGCTTTTTTCTTCGTAACCGCCGGCAAGTTGGCCGTTTCCGCCTGCACGAATGTAGGCACGACCGGGTTCACCGCGAGTATCTTGGTTGCCGCAAGTGGTTATCACCGTGAAATACACGGAGGGGTCTTCCACATCGGTGAAAGTCAAATTCATTCCGCCGAAATCACGGGAACCTTGAACAGTCGGTTCGATGACAACGGATGCCAAAATGTCGTTCTTGGTGCGATTAGTCATGTCAATTTCACGTTCGACGGTTATTGTCGCACCTTTTTGCACTTGCACCTTGACACCGGAAAGAGCCTTAGAATCGTAGTACTTGTAGTCTGCAATTCCTTCCACCGTTGCAAAACTGTTGGTAGAAACCAAGTCGGTCGGACGACGAACGCACACACAGTACTGCGTTTTCACCACTTTGCCGTCGTTGATGTACTCCACCGTGTAGCGACCGATTTCCGAAACGGACAATCTTGTTGCCGCATAGGTTTTGCCGCTTGGGGCAATAACTCTTGCACTTACGGAAAGTTGGTTGCCGTCAACTTCAACAGTAGACGGAATTTTGTAGGTTTCGCCGATATATGCGCTCTCGGGAATAACGGCCGTATCTTCCGCAAATACGGCTACGGAAACGGCCGTCACGGTGGACACAATTATCAACACCAGCGCAATACATAATAGTCTTTTTTTAATGTTAATACTCATAGTTGTGTTATCCTTTTATGCCGCCCACCGACACGTTTGACATAACCTTGCGGTTGAAAACGGCAAAGACGATGATAATGGGCAATGCCATAAGCATGATGCCTGCAAGTTTCACGGGCATTTGTGCTTTTTCGCCGAAAGTGGAATGTTGCAAGTCGTACATGCCGTATGCTGCAACGGGGTAGCTGGGCCAATAGATCATTGGCGTTTGGTAGTCGTTCCAAAATGCAATGAAGTTCAAAATGAACACAGTGCTGATGGTTGCCATTGCCAACGGGAAAATGACAGTTGTCATAATGCGAAAATCCGATGCACCGTCAATTTCCGCAGCCTCCGTGTAGTCGTAGGCAATACTTTTGAATTGAGCGTGGAACACCAAGAAATACAGCCCCAAGAAGTTGGCTTTCAGCACGTACATTCCCAAAATGTTGTCGTACAGGTGTAAGTTTTTCACCATGGTTATTTCCGACGGCAAACTGCCCACTATCGGCAATGCCATGGCAACAAGCACGATTGTGTAGATGACGTTTCCGAATTTGTACTTGTAGCGTGCACACAGGTAAGACATGATGCACGGTGTCAGCGTGCCCACAAGCGCACTGCCCATTGCATACAAAACGGAGTACAAAAACATTTCAAGAATGTTGACTTCTCTGCCAGTATCGAAAATCGTGATTGTGAATGTTTTGCAAGCGATAATATAGTTATCGAAGCTGAGATTGCCCAATCCAAGCAATTCTGCAATGTCGCCTTGAATGGAAGCGATTTCGTAGATTCCGTAGTCTTTGAAAGATGTGAGCAACGTCCACAGCAAAGGGATCGCCAATGAAACTGTGTAGATTGCCAAAATTGCAAACAGCACGACATAGGCGATGTTTGTTTTTTTGCGTTTTAACAAATTGTGTTTCATGGCTTAATCCTCGAATCTCTTGAAAAACTTTCTGAGTAGCAACGTCGGCGGAACGGCAAGCGCCGTGCAGCAAAGTCCCAATGCAGAAAGATAGGGATAATGTGCTTCTTTGCCGACACCGGAAACTGTCATTTTGAACATGTAGTAGCCGATCGTTTGAATGTCTGCCAAAGCATCGGAACCGAAAAAGTTGTACATGTTGGCTTGGCTTACGAAAATCCCTGCAACACCTGCAATCAGAAAGGTTCCGATTGTGGGCAAAACATGGGGCAAAATGATGCTCCACAGTTCGCGCATGGGCGAAACACCGTCCAATTTGCCTGCTTCCAACACTGCCGGGGAAACTTGTTCCATTGCGCCCGTGTACAACAACACTTGCGTGCCAAAACCGATCCAAACAGTGTAGAACACGCACATGAAGAAGTGCAATTTGGAATCGGGATTTCCCAAACTCATCAACTTGCCCGAATTCAAAAAGAAGGGCAAAATTTCGTTGCAGAAGTTTTGGAAAACGCTGGACAGCAACACTGCAGGCAAAATCGACGGAAGAAACAGCACGAATTTGAATATTTTTCCTATTTTTTTCCTTTTGAAAATGTAGTAGGAAAACAAAACTGCGCCGACTGTTCCTACCACCGTCGTTACTAGCCAAACAATCAGAGAATTTTTGAGGCAAACCCACAAAATGTCTATGTCTTGGAATATTCTTGTGAAATTACACCACAAATCGTCCCATTGCACGTAGAATTGCGTCGTGTTGGTGTCGTACTTTTGAAACGCCAACAGAATGCTTTGCAAGTTGACACCTATGTAGAAGATGCAAAATTGCAAAACAGGCAACGCCATCAATGCGATATAAAAAATCAATTTTGAACTGATTTTTTTCTTTGGTTTTGTTGATAAATTTGTCATTTCGACAACCTACCCGATAATATTTTTGTTGCGGCGACGCAAAATTCGACGTCGCCGCCGATTTTTCACCTTAACGGCTTGTGTACAATCCGTTGAAGTAGTCTTTTGCAGACGTGGATTGCAATCCTGTGTAGGGGTTGTCGTTATTACCGAATTTCCAGCCCCATTCACTAAGAACGAAGGTCGCCGAGTTACTTACATAGTAGCTGTGTCCTGAATAGGGGTAGACGATATCCGATGCCGCTTTGATTTCCATTACGTTTTTGCCGAAGTAGGACATGGATTCTTTGTCGCTTTCCAACAACGTGTAGTTGAGTGCACGAGGAATGGAAGTGGTTGCCGTGAACGAACTCATTTGTTCATCGGTGTGCACGTATTGCAAGAACAGTTTGGAAACTTCAAGTTTTGCGCCCTTTGTTTCACTGCTGATAAAGCAGAATGCATCGTTTGCAGAGTACAAAGTTTGTTTGTGTTGAATTCCTGCGGCTTTTTCAGCTTCGTACTTGGCGTCTTCCACGGGGAAAGGCATAAATGCGAAGTTGCGATATTGTTTGTAGTTATCCTTTGTGGAAGCATCGTCTCTGTCCAAGTCGCTAGACCACAAGTTAGCAAACGATCCGGCAAGATTTGCTTCGTTTTCCCACCACACACCGTCAATCAACATGCCGTATTGTGTGAATTTGTTGCCGAACTTACTTGCAATCAATGCCGATTGTGCAGATTTGTAAAGTTTGCTATCGTAGTTGTTGGTGTCACTGAGCATAGTGTCTTTCAAGAATTTGAGTGCGTAGTACTTGCCCGGTTGTTTTTGCAATTCTTTCACGGAAGATGCAATATTGCTTTGATCGAATGTGTACGTTCCTATTGTGGGGGTATCTCCGTTCCAGCCGGTGACAATATTGAAACTGCCAGTGAAATCCCAGTTTTTCAACATATTTTCCTTGCCTTCGTAATCTGCCCAAAAACCGGCCAACAATTTTTGGAAATACGGAAGGGCATCTTCACCGAAAATAAACGGAACAACGTCCTTGTTTTTCATTTCAGTGACAAGCTTTTGAAAATCCGAGTAAGTAACGGGCAAACCGTCGTCGTAGGTGCCTTTCACACCGTCGGCACCGACGGAAAGTCTGTTCAAGTCGCCTGTGAAAGAACCGCTTTGAGAGAAGAACAATTCCTTTTCCACAAACAGATCTCTATCGTAAATGAAGCCCATGTAACCTTCGTAGAAAGGCAATGCGTAGTACTTGCCGTTTGCACTACCAGATCCTGCCGTCAAAAAGGTTTTGTAGGAATTGTCCAGTTTGCTTTCGATGGTAACACCGCTTTCGCCGAATTCTGCCAAGTCGCCCGTGACAACATCGGTGATATCGGCAACTTTGCCTTTGTTGACATATTGGAAGTAGTCCACAACTTCGGTGAAGTAGACATCTTTGCTGAGTGTTTGGTCTATCATCATATTGCCGCCTTGGCAATAGTCCACGTGAACCTTAACGCCGGTTTTGCCTTCTTCGAAAGATTTGTTTGCATACTTTTCTTCGAAAGCTTTTGCTGCCTTTTCCAACCAAGCTTTTCCCAAGCCGCCGTTGTAAGTTGTTACGCGAATGTTGGTTTTGGTCGGGTCTTCTTTGAAGCCTTCGCCACATGCAGCGGCAACTACCAACACGCCCGAAAGCATTGTGACAACCAAAAGCAAGCATACGATTGTTTTGATTTTTTTCATGATTTCCTCCATAATAACGTCTTAAAGTGCTGTTTTTTTTCTACTTTAAGCCCAAAATTTGCAATAGTTCGTTACAGTTATTTACAAGCGCAAGGCACTCGTCCGCCAAGCCGCTCGGTATCAAATTTCCATCGGCAAAGCCGATAACGTTCAGCCCTGCGGTGCGTCCCGACAGCAATCCTGCCGAAGAATCTTCCACCACAACCGCTTCGCTAGGCTCCACACCCAGTGCCAAGGACAGTTCCTTGTACACCCACGGGTGCGGTTTTGCGGCGTATTCGCCCAACGTGCCGTAGTTGCCCTTTTCTTTGCGCTTTCCGCCGGTGACGATTGCATCGTAAAACTCGGTGGGGTCGCCCATATCCAACACACGGAACGCCGACACTATTTCCGGAATGGCTTTGTAGTCCAATCCGCTTGTGGCAAGCCCGATTTTCACGCCGTGTTTTTTCAGTTCCAACAAAAATTCCTTCACACCTTCACGGGGTTGAAAAGCGTCGACGTTGCCACGCCCTTGCATTATTTCGTTAAGTTCGAAAGCCGCCGTTTGGTGATAAAGATCATCCGCCTGTTTCACGGTGTAGGGCAAATTGTACTTTTTGATGCAGTAGGACAGGTGTTCCATGGACGAAAAACCGGAAACGAATGGAAAATCCTCTTCGGAAAGACGGAAATTTTCGTCGTTGGTGAGGCGTTGAATAGTTTTTTGAATGATATACACCCAAAATTCTTCGCTTTTGACGGTTGTGCCGTCCAAATCCATCAACACCGCCTTCACCGGGAACTTGGTTGTGGGTTTATCCATGGGATAGGTTGCTTCCAATCCGCATTGGTTCATGGTCACGTACTTGCGACCGTTTCGGGTGAAAAATTTCACACCGTTAACGTTGTATTTAGCCATTGTTGCCCCCCTACTTTGCAAAATCTTCCACGATAACGTCGTTAACGTCGAACGGTTGGTTACTGCTAACCTTGATAACCTTGGTTTGGCCCGCTTCAACGTCCACGTAGTTATCGTCGTAGTCGTAGAGATAGTTATTCACGAAGTGCACGAACACGCCCTTGGCAAATTGGTTTGCCGTGATGGCAATTTCGGCGTGCTTGTCGTCAATTTGCTTCGTTTGCACGGTGTAGTCGCTTTGGAAGTCGTAGCCGCTCCACAACGATTGCGAATACACGTTGGTTTGCTTTTTGCCGTCAATCACGTATTCGGCAAAGTAGTACTCGTTCTTGCCGCAAACCATATCGACGGGGAATTTCTTCACGGAGTTGACCAACTTTTTGACGGAAACGCTTGTTTTTTTGACAATTTGACCGTTCAAATTGCGAATGCCGCAAACAATTTTGGAAGAATAAGGTTTCAAACCGTCGTTCACCACTACCAATTCCGTTTTGCCGAGCTTGTTTTGAATGAAGGTTACCAAAACCGTTGCATAACTGCGCTTCATTTGATAGTACACTTGCTTGGGTTCACAGTAGTAGTCCACCGTCGACCAAGTGCCTTGCGGCCAAATGTCACTGTACATCCAGTTCAAAAATCCTGCGGATACGCCCTTGTTGCTGCGAGTGAATTCCAGTTCGGCACGCATACCTTCCGCATGAGCCGTCATGCCCTTGAAAATGAAATCGTGGAAATCCGTCACCTTGCCGTACAACGTTTCGGCGTAGAACAGTTCTCTGTCGGCAAACGTCATCAATGACGGACTGTAAGGGTTCATCATCAAACGGTCGTTCCAAATTTCGTTCATGGGCCACAGTTTGTCGGCAGGATAAATCTTTTTGGTTGTTTCTTCGCTGTTGGGGCCGATAACCGCCGCCTCGGAAACGAACGGAACAACGTTTTCCGCAACGAAACTGCGATAGTTTTCCATGCCGTCCAGCGTTGCACGCTCAAAAGAGTTGTGGTGAGAGTCGCCGCTGGTGATATCGTTGCCCAAATCCGTCCAACTGCACGGAGATTGCTTGGAGAACGGTCTTGTTCCGTCCAAGTTGGTTACAAAACCGCGCATCGTGACGTCGGTGAAGAATTCTCCCTTGGTGATGCACAAGCCGTAGCAACCCGTTTTTTCGTTGCCGCCGCACCAATACACCAACGACGGGTGATTGCGCAAACGCTTGACCTGATATTCCACTTCGGAAAGCATGTTGTCTACCCACTCCGGCTTGTCCTCGGCAATTTCGGCGCATGCAAGCATCATGTCTTGCCACACCATCACGCCCAACTCGTCGCAAATGTCGTAGAAAACGTCCTTTTCGTAGATACCGCCGCCCCAAACACGAAGCATGTTGAAATTGCCTTTTGCGGCAAGTTCCACAAGTCTGCGATATTTTTCGTCGGTAACTTCGCCGGTGAAGCATTCAACGGGAATCCAGTTACTACCCTTGACGAACACGTCCACGCCGTTAACTTGCAATTGGTAGCCAAGCAAAGTATCTGCCTTTGGTTCTTCCAAAAGTTTTACGGAACGGTAACCGAATCGGCCGCTCTTGACGGAAATAATTTTGCCGTCGCGTTCCAATTCCACACGGTAGTTATAAAGAGGTTGTTCGCCGTAACCCAACGGCCACCACAATTTTGCTTCGTCGTTCACAAAGCAAGCAAAGTTGCGCTTGCCGATAACGTCGAACGATTTGCACAGGTTGGCTTCGCCGAAAGGTTTATCCGATACGTAGTAATGCAGTTTGTCGCCGAGTTTTTCTTCGTAGCTGCCCGGTGCCATAACGCCCAACGTATCGTAGGTGGCGTTAATGTTGTAGTTGAGGTTGACAAACAACGAAGTGTTGCCCTTGTCGTCGGCAACAACGAACACGTCGTCGATGCACTGTTTGCTTCTTGCTTCCAGATACACGTCGTTCCAAATGCCGTAAGCGCAAATTTTGGGAGCCCAGTCCCAGCCGAAATGGCATTGCGCCTTGCGCACGAAAATACGGGGTTCGTTGAAAATTGCGTAGTAGCCCGTTGTGTCGATTTGATCCATAGCGTTCAACGTGGAGTGCATTTCCACCGTCAAAAGGTTTTTGCCTACCTTCAACAAGTCACGAATTTCAAAACGGTACTGCAAAAACATATTTTTGGTGCCGCCAACGTGCTTGCCGTTTACGTACACGTCGGAAAACACGTCGATTCCGTCAAAAATTACGCCGACGGACGGGTTTTGCAAAAGCTCTTCGTCCACGTCGATAACCGTTTCGTAAGTAAAATCTCTGCGAGCAACCCATTCGATTTCTTTGTAGTTCAATCCGAAATACGGGTCCTTGACAAGACCGGCACGGTACAAATCGATGGTGATATCGCCGGGCACTTTCGCAGGGATGGTTTTTCCGTCAAAAATCAATTTCCAGTTAGTTAACTTTAGTTGCATTAATTCTCCTCCTATCAGTTGGAAGTTTCGGTGCCACAAGGCACTAAAAAACTTCTAACGACAATAATCCATTTTATTACGCACTACCATTATACCCCCCCCCATCGGTCAGTTTCAATAGGCGTTTGTTACATATTCATATGGTTTTGTTACATTTTTTCTTCAAAAAAGGTATTGACAGCGGCCCAAACGGGTATATAATAAATAAGGTTGGAAGTTTCAGCGCCCAAAATATGTAACATCACTGTTGCAAGGAGTACTTATGATAAAAAAATATTTCGTGGAAAACCTTTCCCCAATGCAACAACAACACAGCGACATCCACACACAGTTCTATTTGAACACCCGAGATTACCCCATTTCCCACAGCCATGAGGACTACTGGGAATTTTCCGTGGTGCTGGACGGCACGATTGAAAACCACGTCAACAACGAAACACGGGTGTTAACAAGCGGAACGCTTTTCTACTGCACCACGAACGATACGCATTGCATCACGGCACACAACAAGTACCCCGTGCGCTACGTCAATTTCACAATTGACGAATGTACGCTAACGCAACTGATATCGGTGTTTTCGCCCAAAGTGCAACAAAAACTGCAAAAAAACAAACGTTCTTTTGCACTGCCTTCGGAAATGCTTTATGCTATCGACAAACTGTTGCACAAGCTGAATTTGTTGCAACAAAAGCAATATGCCACCGCAAACGATTTGATTTTGGGGCAAATAATGGCGTTTATCCGATATATCGTTGAACAGCTGTACATCGAAACGGTGAAAGACGAACCCAACTGGTTGCAAGAACTTAACAGGCTGAAACAGCAAGAAAACTTTATCACCTTCACTGTGAACGATTTGTGCCAAGAACTGAACTACTCTCGCGTGCAACTGAACAGACTGTTCAAATCTAAATTCGGAGTAACGCCGCACGAGTACTTACTTTCCAACAAGTTGCTTTACGCACACAACCTTCTTGCCAGCACCGACATGAACACAATGGATATTGCCAACGCAATCGGATATTCCAACTTGGCGCAATTCAACGTAGTGTTCAAAGAACGCTTCGGCGTGACGCCGGGACAGTGCCGAAAATAAAAAAAATGTCGCAAAAAAGCCGACACGTAGATAAAAAAAATAGAAAAATAACGCAAAAAACTGCACAAAAACAAAACCTACGCAACAACCGTTGAACGTAGGTTTTTTGATAAAAAAATCGGGGCTGTGGCAAGCTTAACTTGCTACAGCCCCTTTTTCGAGGAGAACGTTTTTACTGCTTCTGCACGGCATTCAAACGTTTTTAACAATTATTCGGTGACGGTTGTGCCTTGCGTTCTGGATGCTTTGAGGTTTGCCAAATAATCCTTTGCGGCTTGTTCGGCTTGATTCAACGCTTGTTCCATTTCCGTCTTGGCACTTGCCATGCCGTCGATGATTTTTTGTCTGTCAGCTTCAACTTGCGCCCATTCTTCTTCGGACAAGTCTTCTTTTATCTTTGCAAGATAATCGTTGGCTTTTGTTTCCAAAAGAACCACTTGGTCTTTCAAATCGTCAATTCCGATTGTGCCGTCATCCATAATTCCACTGATTGATGCCATGATATCGGTGAAATCAGTGACTATCGAGTTGATGAGAGGAACTTTGCTTGCAAAGCTTTCAACAGCGGCCACCAATGCGTTCGCTGCAGTCACTGCTGCTTCGATTTGAGGTTTGTATTCTTCTGCAAATTGAGAAACTTTTTCCTTGATAACCGTTTCCGCACTGTGAAGAGCCTCTTTCAAATCCGTTTTCATTTGTTCGAGTTCTGCACCGGCAGGAGAGTTTTTGAACAGTTTATCGGCATATGCTTCGATGCTTTCCACGGTTATTTCGCCGTTAGAGTTTTTCAGCGGATCTGCCGATTCCATTCCCAAAGCCTTTACAACTGCCGTCACTTGTTCTTCGTTCAAAGGATACGTTTTGACGTTTTGTGCCAGTTCGGCAAGTTTGCACACCGATCCGATTCCCTTTGCTGCCGTTGCGTACATTTGATATGCCGCACCGTAGTAACAAGTTGTGAGATGACTGAGAGTATTCATGGTGTAAAACTTAGTGTATGCAGCGTAGGACGCAACTTCCGTCACTTGGTCGTACAAAGCAAGGGCCTTTTCCTTTGCTTGCGTATATGCTGCCGTTGCAAACTCTTCAATTTTATCCGTTGCCTTTTGCAATTCGGCAATCAATTCTGCGTCGTCCATTTCCACTGCTGCTTCAAGAGAGATTTCTCCCGTTTCGGAAACAGACAATGCCAATTTGAATTTTTGAACGGACATTTTTTGAATAGCTTGGTTGTTGGGGAATTGCGCTTTCACTTCTTCCATTTGACGAAGCAACGACCAAGCGCCTTGGCCGTCCGTTGTTACGGAAAGACCCAAGTTTTCCGCCGTGGCAGTCACGGTTGTGTTAACTTTGCCCAAAATTTCCGAAGCAAACTTGTCGTTATCGGAAGTAACAAGGGTATCCACTACAGTGTTGTTTTCGTCCAAGTAACCGTATTTTATTGCAAGATCGGTTATTTTTTGGATTGCAACGTCTACGCTTACGCCAACGATGCCTTCCTCTTGATACAGTAACACTTGGCCGTCTTCGTTTTCGCCGCGAACGCTAACAACTTTGTTGTCGCTATCCACGATAAGTTCAATTGCAGGGTTGATATCCAAACTTACATACGCCGTGTCGTCGGATTTGCCGCCGAACAAATCACACGCGGTGAATGCGAATACGGAACACACCATCACGACGGCAAGCACGGTTGCCAAAATTTTCTTTTTCATAATAAAAAACCTCCGTTTTCAGCAGTTATCTGCTGTTTTCAACCGTTAAACACGGTAACGAAGGTTTTTGTTGCATTTTTTTTGAAATTTTTTAATTTTTTTGCCAAAAGTTTTCTAGCGAGCCGTTTTCTTGCAAAATTTGATTGATAAAAGCATCATAATCGGCATCAGAAATTGGCTTTCGGTTGCTGTTGTAGCTGTCTTCGTTTTCGGCAAGTCTATCCGCTGTTACCTGCTGCCAAGAAACTTGCAACTGATTGAAATATGCTTCCACCGTTGTTGGAACTTCCAGCAAGGATTCAAGGCTGCCCATTTCGGCATCCACGTTTTTCAACACGGAAATATACTGTGACAAAGAAGCTTGAATGTTATCCAAAGATAGTTTTTCTACGTCAAAGAAATCGGCCAGCTTTTCTTGCAAAGCGTCAACTATTGACTGTATCGATTCGTACAATTTTTCAAAGGCACTGTAGCTTTCCAGCTTTTGATTGTACCGCTTTTCGAAATCTGCAACCAATGCATCCATTTCGGACATTGATTTAGCAAAATCACCATTAAAATCGGAATAATCTTCGTACTTTTCTTTTAGTGTCCAATAGTCGTCGCCCGCCAAAAAGAACCTTGTGGGATTATAAATATCAAGAATAATCGAAGTATTTTTCGTGTAAATTCCAACCAGACTCAACACTCTTTCGGCAAAAGTAGATATACTTTCAACATTTTTCACCAATTCATTTTTAACAGCTTCCAAAAACTGATTGCCAACCACAAAATCCTTATACAATCCTTCCAGTTCCGTTTCAGTCGTGTTTTCGTCCACGTTGCGTTCTGCAAAAAAGTCCGAAACGCCATTCAATGCCGTTGCAATTTCCGAAAGGGACATGCCTTCCACCCCTAAACGTTGGGCAAATTCGGTTGCATCCAACTTGTCTTCCACAACGGCAGCGTAAATTCCGTTATCTTTGAAATATTGGGTTAAACTTGCCGAAACGGAATCAAACAATTGGTTATCGGTGTCGTTGCCGGCAGATAAACGCACGGCCGAACGCTCGCCCACTTGCAAAAATCCAAGCTGTGCTGCGTAGTCGGCGTAGGTTTTTATTGCGTCCGAAAGCGGTTTATCTTTAATGTTTCCCACAACATCGCTATTACTTAGAACGATATCCGCATCGGAATTTAGTGCCTTCACCTCCAAAACGATGCCGTCGGCATCGGTGATAAAGGAAACGGCGGGGTTGATTTCCAAAGCAAACACGTACCTATCCTCGTGTGGGGCAAAATCGAACACGCCAAGCACGCCCAAAGTTACAAAAATTGCAGCAAGCGCAACTGCCATTCCGCATGCGAACCAACCGCCTTTTTTGCGCAAGGGTTGTTGGCTTCGGGGGGTAGCCGCAGGCTGTGCCGTGATGATGGGAGCATTCAACACTTCGTCGTTCAAGGCAGGAGCGGCCTTGTCGAATTCTTCGTTCAACCGTTTTTTCCAAGATTTCATTGTTGCTCCTCCTTTAATGCAGATTTTATTTTTTGAACCGCCCTTTTGTACTTAGACGTTACCGTGCCAACGGGGCAATCTAGCAGTTGTGCAATTTCCCTGTGTTTGTACTGCAACACAACGTGCAAAATAACTATCCTGTTTTCTTCTTCGTCCAAAACACGCTTCATTAAAACGAACAACGTGCTTCGCAGTTCCAAATCGTCGTGCGTTGAAGTTTCTTGCGGCATTGTCGATTGGTACTTTTGCGTTTGTGCTTTGGAACGCAACTGGTTGAGTGCCGTGTTTTTGGCAATTTGAAGTATCCACGCCAAACCGTTACTGCCCGACTTGTACTGGGAAATGTTTTGCTTGACTTTGAGATACACCGTTTGCATGGCATCCTCGCAATCGGCCGAATTGTTGCAGTAGGAATAGAGAAACGCAAAAACTCCCCGTTTGGTTTCTTGATAAAGTTGTTCGAATGCGACGTTATCGCCCTTTGCAATTTTGCAAAGCGCAACGTCTATTTCGCGTTTGTTCATTACTACTCCTCAGGCCGTGCAGATACCTTTTTCTATACGTTAAACACTGTCCGCCAATTTTTTGTTGCAACTTTTTTCGACTTTTTTAACAAAATTGTACAGCAAAACGAACAATCTAGCAACCAAACAAACGCAAATAACTGCAAAATGCGTACAAAACCAAATGAAATGTTCAAAAAAATGCACTACGTATACAAAAAATTGCGTCCATCCGCCCCAAACCGTTTGCAAATAATTTTTTACAAATTTTGTAAATTCCCATTGTCTAACCGATAAATTTTGAAAAATACTAAAATAAAAAAGGCACATCACGCCCCAACTTGCACCGTTTCCGTTGACAAAACGGCAAAAAAATATTATTGTACTTGCAAGGAGAAATATTCAAAATGGCTCACGATTTTCAAAAGATAATTTCACAATTTCAAGTGGACGGCGAACTTGTTTCCTGCGAAAGATACGGCGAAGGACACATCAACGAAACCTATCTTGCAGTGCTGAAAAACAACGGCACTTGCACCAACTACATTTTGCAAAAAATAAACACAAATTTGTTCCGTGACGTTGACAAGCTAATGAACAACATTCGCCTTGTGACGGAATTTAACCGACAAACAATCCGTGCGCGTGGCGGCAACCCCGATAGAGAAAGTTTGACAATTGTCTACACGAAGGACGGCAAAACCTACCACCGCTGCCCTACCGGAGAATGCTTCCGCATGTACATTTTTATCACCGACGCAGTGGCCTACCAAACAGTGGAAAAGCCGGAACATTTCTACCAAAGTGCCGTTGCATTTGGCAGCTTTACCAATTTGTTGGCACAGTTCGACGCAACGCAACTGGTGGAAATTTTGCCCGACTTCCACAACACTGAAAAGCGTTTTCGTGATTTCACCCAAACGCTTGCCGCCGACAAATTCCACCGTGCAGCAAGCGTGCAAAAGGAAATTGATTTTGTACTTTCCAGACAGCACTACTGCGGCAAAATTGTTTCGCTTTTGCAAAGCGGCGCAATGCCCACCCGTGTTACGCACAACGACACCAAGTTGAACAACGTGATGCTAGACGTTAACACAGGCAAGCCTGTTGCAATAATCGATTTGGACACCGTCATGCCCGGCAGCATTTGTTACGACTTCGGCGACAGCATAAGATTCGGTTGCAACCCCTGTGCCGAGGACGAAAAGGACCTTTCCAAGGTGGTTTTCGACATCAATTTGTTCGAACAGTACACCCAAGGTTACCTTTCGGCCGTGGGCGACGGTGCCACTCAAATTGAAAAAGACAACCTTGCGTTCAGTGCCATATTGATGACTTACGAATGCGGAATGAGATTTTTGGCCGACTACTTGGACGGCGACACGTACTTCCGCACAAGACGCGAAGGGCAAAATTTGGATAGGGCAAGAACACAGTTCAAGTTGATTTCCGACATGGAAAAAGTGTTGGATCAAATGCAAGAAATTGTGAAAAAGTACTAACGGCAAACGGACACACTGCCGCCCACACAGCAAACGAAAAAGCACGGAATGTATCCGTGCTTTTTGTATTTTGTTTTTAATGTTATTGTGGCCGCAACACAAAACTTGCGATAACTTTCTCTTTTTTTAAGATTTTTTGATTCGTACCGAATATTTACACTGTGTTGCTACCAGTAAACGGTTATTGCACGTTCCAGTACACGCCGTTTTCGTTCAAGCTGTCGCTAACGGTAGATTTTGACGAAAACGTTGCGCTGTTGGAGCCCAAATACACCACATTGGCGTTTATCGATTGCGGAATTTTAACAACCGCCACCGTTTGAGATGCAACCGTAACCGTCAAATAATTACCACCGCTAAGGTTGACGTATTTGCTTGTTCCGACGGAGGAAAAGTTGGGACAATTTTTCGATTCTCCCGACATTCCGCCGCTAACGCCCACCGCAACGACGTATCCGCCGCTGTACGCGTAGCCCTTTTCGTTATCGATGGCGGAATCGGCCCTACTAGTGGAAATAACCACCGTCGTGCCGCCGGAAATAACTATTCCGCCGTTGGAAGTTCTGCTGTTGGAATCCAATCCGTCGCCGCCCGCATAAACATACAAATTGCCGCCGCTTACCGTTATTGCCCCACCGCTGGTGGCCGTGCCGTTGATGCCGTCGTCGGAAGACACAACGGAAACAGTGCCGCCGCTAACTTCCACAAACGCACCTTCCAGCCCTTCGTAGGACTTTGTAACAGCCACCGTGCCACCGCTTACCAAAAGCGTTCCGTCGGCATGCACGCCATCGTCGTTAGAGGCAATTTGAATCGTTCCGCCGCTTATTGTGACGTTTCCGCTAGGCGTTGCACCGCTTTCCAATTCCACATCGTTGTTGGCGTGAATTCCGTCGTCGTAGGCCTGAATTTTGATTGTACCGGCGGAAATAGATATTGCGTTATCTGCCTTTATTCCCTTGGTGGAATGGTCGCCCTTATCGGTGTTGCCTTCATCCATTCCCCCAAAGCCACCCGGTCCGCCGGGACCGCCCATCGACGTCGTTTTGTTTGTCCAACCGAAACTCCAAGAGCCGTTGCGGTTGGTAACGGAAATTGTGTCGTAACTATTGTTCCAAGTTAGTGAATTTGAACACGCAACGTAGTTGGTGTTTTGCCCTTGCTGTTGCGAGGAAGAATACACGTACAGTTGCATATGCGAGTAGTTGGACGGTTTGGCCATTTCGTAGTAGTAAGTTGCACTTCCGCCCATACCGCCGGGACGGCCACCGCCGCCGTAGGAAGTTGTGTAGGAAGACGAATTCACCCACATGCCGTCGCTTTCATCGTTGAAACAGTACACGGAGTACTTGTAAGTTGCCGACGTGCTGCGAACGTAAAACTTATCTTCCGAAACGGTTGTCACTTCTTCGGAAAATTTGGAATACTTGTCGGTGAAAATTTGGATATCCACGTCGGCGGAACTTTCATCCACGGTAACGTCGTAGGCCGCGTCGATACCGTCGCAAGCGGCGTAAATAAGCAGCGTTCCGCCCGTTATAACAACGGACCCTTTTTGCTTGTCCTTCTTGGATAAACCGGAATTGGAAGTTTTGATGCCGTCGCCCTTGGTTGCTATCAACGTGTAGTTGCCCGATTCAATTTTCACTTCGTCGTTGCCTTTAAGTGCGTTATCCACACATTCCACTTGCAAAGTGACGTTTTTCAACGACAAATCGTCCTTGGAATGAATGCCGTTGTTGTTGACGGATTTAACGTAAAGTTGGCCTTTGCCCTTAACTTTTATATCGCAGGTAGCAAAAATGCTTGCAGAATGTTCCTCTTCGGAAACTTCTTCTCGCATATCAAAAACGTAGTTTTGCGTTCCTTCCTTGGCCGAAAATGTCACTTTGTCGCCACTTTCCGCAGCAATGGGACATTCTTTGTAGCTTGTGAGCGAAAATCCGTTCAATGCCAATTCAAATTCGTAGTCGTCGCCGACGTCGATAAGCACGTTGCCGAAAAATTCGCCGGAAATGGCGTACTCGCTGTCTTCCGCCACCGAACCGAAAGTTATCGTGTTGTCCACTACCGTGTAGCAATTTTCCGTGCCGCTTACGTATTCGATTTTAACCTTGGCTTGCTTAACAACTCCGTCCACGGTGCATTCATAAACGTATTCGCCGTTATCACCGGAAACAAGCGTGTAGTCGTAGACGGTGTCGTCCGTTGGTATTCCGTCAACGTCGTTGTCGTCCAAACTGCCGTCGCCGTTACCGCTGTTACTTTCGGAACCGCCGTTATTGCCGGTATCGGGCGGAGTTGGATTGCACGCCGAAAGCATAAGCAGCGCACAAATCAGCACAAACGTCACTATCAACTTCACAATTTTGATTACTTTCATTTCAAGTGCCCCCTTTTTAGAAATTTTATAGCAAACAAAACCTTTTTGTGTGTAAATTCCTGCATATAGATATTGTTATACAAAATATATTGTAATTTATCACTGAATTTTAACTTAAAACGGTAGCCGTATTCCGCAAATAACGCGAAAACTTCCGCTTTTAGTGGTGTTTGCACAACTTTTGGGAATTTTGGGCGCAAAATTTTGAAAAAAATGCCCGTGTAACAGCTTCCGCGCACAAGTACCGCCGTTACAAAAACAAAAAAAAACGGCAGTCGGCTTTGAAACCGTCTACCGTTATGCATTTACACACATGACGTGAAGTTTTTTGCTAGGCAATGGCGTATTTCGTGACCAAATCGAACACGAGCATTGCCACGCCCAACACCGTTAGCACCACGCCCGTCAATCGGTTCAGCAATTTTGCATTCACCTTGTTTGCGATTATTGCAGCAATTTGCGCCCAAATAAGGGTGAACACCGCACACAGCGCAAGCATTATCCAATCGGGCGATTCGCCAAAAACTATGTGCGAACCTGCACCCACAAGTGCCGTAAACGTCATGATAAACACGCTTGTGCCCACGGCCGTTTTCAAATCGTAGCCCAAAACCGCGGTGAGCAACAGCAACATCATCATGCCGCCGCCTGCACCCACAAAACCGCAAATAAGCCCCACTACCGTGCCGCAAACAATGGATTGCACCA
>CAZADD010000007.1:20839-28216 GCA_964483825.1 uncultured Oscillospiraceae bacterium | reverse complement strand
CGTTTATATATTCGTACAATGCGTCGGCGTTTTTAAGCGTTTCAAATTCTTTTAAGTTCAACTTTATACGAATAACGTTGTTTTCTTCCGCTTGTTTTTGTACGTAGGCAATAAAAGCATCCATCAATTTGGACTTACCGGCACGGCGAATGCCTGTGATGACTTTTATGTCGGGAGCATTCATTACGTCTATCAACTGTTGCAAATAAAATTTTCTTTCGATAAGTTTCATTTCATCACCTCAAACGCATCATACCTTGTTTCGCAATTTTTGTCAAATAAAAAAAATGCGAAATAAAAACAATCTTGTCGCATAATGTGATTTTTAGAATCACTGACATGCTTTACTCCCATATAATCTGTTGAAATTTATGATCGCAGAAAGATAATAATTGATTAACTCAAAAATCTTCACTTTAATTATTGCCTATTCACTTATGTTGCTTGCCGACGCCGCCCTTGGCTCTCACTCTGGGAGAGCTGTCACCGCAGGTGACTGAGAGGGTAAACGGCCGACTTCGTCGCCAGAGAAAAGATAAAAGAGAAAAGTGAAAAGAAAAGGTGGAGTTAACGAAGCTGTGTTTTGTAGTATGTTGTGGAGAACAAAAGGTTTTCCCTAACGTCACCTCACTTTTCACTATGACCTATTCACTCATGTTACTTGCCGCACACTGCCTTGGCTCGCCCCTTGGGGAGAGCTGGCACCGCAGGTGACTGAGAGGGGGAACCCTCTTTCTTATTCACTCGGCGGCACAGCGGCGAGAAAGAAAGCCGGCAACCCAGTACTTTGTGTAGGCGTACAAGTCGTCCAATGTGGTGGCGGAATATTCACGGCAGTACCGCATGTATTCACAAAACAGTCCTTCAACAAAAATTTGTATTTCCAGTTCGATGTGTTCGCTGTTCTTTATGCGCGCGTCGTTTTCGCACAGTTCCGTCAGTTTTTTGGATGCAATTGTAGTCAGTTTTTTCGCCGCAAAAATGCTTTCGTTAGATTTGCACAGCAAGCGGTAGTTTTCGTCGTTTTGGCGTATATATTCAAACACCGAATCAATAAATTGCATTATGCTTTGGGGCGAAATTAGCCGTGCTTTGTCGAAAAAAGCATCCAACAACTCGTTTTCGTACTCTTCAGCCACGCCGTAGATGTCGTCGTAGTGGGAATAGAACGCGCCACGGCTCAGTTCGGCACGCGCACACAGTTCGCTCACGTAGATATCGGATAAATTTTTCTTTTCCGAAAGCATTTCCGCAAACACTTTTTTAATCAATCGCTTGGTTTTCTTGGAAGAATTGTTCAAATTTTTAGCTTTCATTTTTCGCCCCTTAAATAAACAAATACGGCAAGGCTGTGCACATGTGTTCACTGCTTATTTTTTTGTACTTTCGTTTTTGCCACGGATAAATTATAATGTAACACAGTTCAAATGTCAACACTGTTTATTGTGAAGATTTGCAATAGGTTTGTTAAAAAATCGATAAACCTAACCGAAATCGAAAACGAAACAATTTACACAACACTGTTTATCGGAGGAATAAAATTGACCAAACAAAACATTTTTTTACCCCAACACGTGATAGAAACACGTCATCTCACGAAGGACTACGGTGCGGGCCGTGGCGTTTTCGATGTGAACATTCACGTGGACAAAGGGGAAGTTTTTGGCTTTTTGGGGCCCAACGGAGCGGGAAAATCCACAACCATCAGGCATCTGATGGGGTTTTCCAAGCCGGATAGCGGCAGCACCAAGATATTGGACCAAGAAACTTTTGAAAACTACAACAAGGTTTTGCAGCACGTTGGGTACATTCCCGGCGAAATTGCCTTACCGTCGGGGCTGACGGGTTGGGAATTCATCAAAATGATGCAAAACATGCAAAAGGTTCACAATCAGGCAAGGTTGCAAGAGATGTTGGACCTTTTTGAATTGAAAGACAACGTACTTTGTGGCGAAACCAAGCGAATGAGCCTTGGCGTAAAGCGCAAACTTGCCGTCGTAACGGCGTTTATGTCCGACCCCGACGTTTTAATTTTGGATGAACCCACCAGCGGACTGGACCCCGTTATGCAAGAGAATTTTATTCAATTCATTCACCGTGAAAAGGCGCGCGGCAAAACCATTTTGCTTTCCAGTCACATTTTTTCCGAAATCGATTCCACTTGCGACAGAATTGCCATCATCAAGGACGGAAAAATAGTTTCGGAATTCGTTGCCGACGACTTGAAGCACGCATCGCGCAAATACTACACTATTAGCTTTTACGATGCCGCCGCAACGCAAGAGTTTTTGTCAAAGGCCAAGCAGCTAGAAACTTTCGTGCTTATTGACGAAAAGGAATGCGAAGTGTACGTTTCCGTGGACGACAAAGACTTGAATTTGCTTATTGCGCTTTTGTCCTCGCTACTGATTTTGTCGTTCAGCAACCGCAAAGAGACGCTGGAAGACTACTTTATGAAATTCTACAAAGAAGACAAGGATTTCGGAGGTGCACTGTCGTGAACGTTATTCAAACAAACAAACTTACCAAAGATTACGGCAACAACCGTGGCATATTCGATTTGGATTTATTCGTCGAAGACGGGGAAATGGTTGGTTACGTAGGAACTAACGGTAGCGGAAAAACAACCACCATAAGGCACATTATGGGCTTTTTGAAACCCACTTCCGGGCAAGTTTTGGTCACGGGGCTGTCGGCGTGGGAACATTCCAGCGAAATTGTGAAAAAGATCGGTTACGTTCCGGGGGAAATTGCCTTTCCCGATTTGAAAACGGGCACGGATTTTTTGAAATGCCAAGCGGATTTTTTGGGATTGAAGGATATGTCCTACGCCAACGAACTTATCGAGCGGCTGCAACTGGACCCTCGCGCCAACCTTAAACGCATGAGCAAAGGCATGAAGCAAAAAACGGCACTTGTTGCGGCGCTTATGAACAATGCCCCCATTATAATTTTGGACGAGCCAACAACGGGGCTAGATCCGCTTATGCGAGCCACCTTTTTGGATATCATCCAAGAAGAACACAAAAAGGGCAAAACCGTTTTCATGAGTAGCCACAGTTTTGACGAGTTGGAAAAAACTTGCGACAAAGTTGCGCTTATTAACGAAGGAAAAATAGTGGACGTGTGCTACATGAACGACATACGCAACCGCCCAACCAAAGATTTCAAAATAGAATTTCATTCTGCCGACGATTACGCACGGTTTTTGAAGGAAAACTACCAAATAATTCGGTTGCAACAGCAATACAACCAAGTGACTATTCGCATTCCGTCGCAAGACACCGCCAAACTGCTAAGCGTCTTGCATAACTACAATGTCAAGTTCATTTCCGAATTGCCCTACACGCTGGAAATGCACTTCAAAAACGTTTTATTTTCAAAATCTACTAACCCGAAGGAGGGATAATATATGTTCAGTAAAGCATTGTTCAAACAATCTTGCAAAGCAAACGGCACCATGTGGACAATCATCACCGTTGCCACTTGCTTTATGCTTGCTTGCGTCATGTTAATTTCCGGCAACGGAAACATCGGCGCAGTGAAAAATTCCATTCAAGACACAATCATCACCAAAGAAGTGGATTCTCAAATGCAAAAGCGTGCACTTTCCTACTACGAAAATGCCAACGACGGGCTTGCCGTTTTCGATACCCTGTTTTTGGAGAACGCTACGGACACACTTACTTATCTTATTTGGTTGGGAAAAATGCCCCAACAAAGTGATTTTTCCGATTTATCCGCCTACGCCGCGGAGGTGACGGCTTGGCAAAACGCAATGCCCACAATCAAAACGGCGGCAGGGGAAAAGTTTGCGGCACTTGTTTCCGAATGGCAAAACGCAATGCCTTCCGCCGAGCAATTTGACGGCACGGCGGAATATCTTGCGGTAATGCAAGCTTGGCAAGGGCAATCGCCGGCCACGCAAGAAGTTGCCGTGACAACTGCCTACACCTTTGCTTGCCAAGATTTGCAAAGCTATGTGTTGCAAAAGGCGGCAGATCACGGTTACGCCGAGGACAGTGCCGAAGCGCAAGAAATGTTGGGTAGCGTAATGTACGTGCTTAACCCCAACGGCACTTTCGACGATTTCTACACGGAAAACGGCGAAGATGCACCAAGCGACTACGACGTACTTTCGTTGCTTACTCACATATCCTTGGGGGATGCGCAAGACTACGTAACGTCGGAAGAACGCACCGAGTACCGTTTGGACAGATCTTCCCGCTGTTCGGCAATTTTTATTGCCGGCAACATGGTCAAGACGGAAAACGTCACGGCACTTATTAACGCCCTTTCTTCCTACGGCGTAAGTAAGCAAAAGTACGATTCTTTCGGCTACACCTACGGTTACATCAAGCACCTATCGCAAACAGCAATTGTTACCTACCGAGGAAGGCTGGACTACGAATTGGAACTTTTGCAAGAAAAACTGGAAAAGGGCGAAATTGCACAAGACGAGTACCAAACTGCCGTTGCGGAAAAGAGCCAAGAACTTAAAGCGGATGTTTCGGCAAGCTTTTTATCCACGCTGCCCGACACCGTTTCGGAAGCGTTGGAAGAAATCGGGCAAATGGACTTGTACACCTTGGTTGTCGGGTCTATTTTCTACAAGTTGGCAGGATTGCTGTTGCCCATCATCTACATGATAATGGCATCCAACAACCTTATTGCAGGGCAAGTGGATAGCGGCTCCATGGCCTACGTGCTTTCCACTTCCACCAAACGAATTACCGTTGCATTCACGCAAGCGGTGTACTTGTTGGGTTCGCTGTTTTGCATGTTTTGTTTGACGACGGTTACCGGTTGCGTTTGTCTTTCGCTTGTTTCGGAAGAAGTTGCCTTGACGTACGGAAACTTAATTTTACTGAACCTGGGCGCATTTCTTGTGTTATTGGCCCTTTCCGGACTGTGCTTTTTCACCTCTTGCGTGTTCGATAGAAGCAAACGGGCCATGGCTATCGGCGGCGGACTTAGTATTTTTGCCCTTGTTGCCGCAATGCTGGGATTGTTCGGTAGCCCCGTTATCCCTTCCGTTGTGCGGCTCAGCTCGCTAAACTACTTCAACTACGCCACCGTAATTTCGCTGTTCGACGTAATTTCCATTATGGACGGCACAACCGCCTTTGTTTGGAAGTTTGCAATTTTGGCCGTTGCGGGAATAGTGGGCTACGTGCTGGGCGCTTTGAGATTTGTAAAAAAGGACTTGCCTTTGTAAGTCGGAACGGCGCACGAATGGGCCGTGCAATATGCTACGACGCAATCAACAGGCGGCTGTTCCGCGACGGTTATGTCGGAAGCAACTACCGAGCAAAGAAAGTTGACAAATTTAGAAGCAAACGACTATGCAACGGGAAAAATTGCACGAACGGCCACTCCTCCACAAAACAATGTGCTGAGAAAACAAAAAGCCCACGTTTTGCCAAAACACTGCTGTGCAAAAGGAAAAATTGTGGATGCTACGGTACAACAACACACGGCACCCCCTCTTACAGCCGTAAGAGGGGGGGGTGCTGTGGGGAAACAAAGACACAAACTTGAACACGACACCAAACACTTAGAACACCAAGGTGTTATTGGACTATGCAACGTTACAAAAAAAAGCCGTATTGCGTTTTGATTGCAAAACGGTGCAATTGATAAAATACTATACGCAACAAACACTTATCTTAAAGGATAATTTTTATGAAATAAATTTGCAGCATTATTGTTGTCTTTTTGATTGTTGCTTTGTCCGTTTTGACAACGGGTTGCGACGGTTTCGGCTCGAACGTTTTGAAAACGGAAAACTACGACGACGCCAGTTATTCCACGGGCGAATACAAAGAAGCAAGCAACATTACGAAAATCGAGGTGGATTGGCTCAACTGCAGCGTAGTCGTGGAAGTTCACAATTCTGACAATTTTTTTGCATTCGAAAGTTTTTGCTTGGATAACGACCAAATGCCTTCCGACGAAATCCCTGCGCAACAAAGCATGCATTGGTATTTGGACGGAACGACTTTGAAAATTAAGTTTTGGCAATCGGGTTATTCCAGCACGGAAAACATAAGAAAGGATCTTACCGTACGCGTGCCTGCAAGCGTTTCTAAAAATGTTTCGGTGGAAGTGAACACAATATCGGCAAATATATTGTTAACAGACGACGCAACCTTTCAAAAGGTGGATCTTGAAACCGTTTCCGGCAATATAAATTGTTCGTGTAATTTGACTGCCACCGAAAGCGTGAAATTCAAAACCGTTTCCGGCAACGTTACCGCCTCCAAAACAGAAAAAATATCTTCCGCAAGAGTGGACGCACCGGAATTTGAAGTTGAAACGACTTCCGGCGACATCAATGTTACGGCAGAAACATGATAAACGTGGATATCGAAACGGTTTCCGGCACTTGTGAAATTTACCTTTAAAACATGTGCAAAGAGGAAATCCAATCCACTTCCGGCGCGGTGGACGTGTATGTTCAAAGCGCAAAAGTTACTTTCACTACCACAAGCGGAAAATTCAGCAACCAAACAGGGGAAGAATACACTCAAAACGGCAACGAGTACGTTTTCGGCACGGGTATTGCAAACGTGCAAGTTGAAACCGTTTCAGGCAAACTTTCCGTTTACTAAGTCACAAAACACACGCAATTTTAACGTGCAGAACACAATATCTTCGTTTGAAGAAAGATTAACGCTTGTGTTTAGCGTTCAAAACGAAAAAAAATGAGTTCGGTCCGATGCCGAGCTCATTTTTTTATTGAGAAAGACTTTTTTGGGATTATCTGTTTCCGTCAAGGTGCCCATTCGGATTTTTTATTTTTATGCAAAACGTGCAGGGTTTTGTTGCATTATGTATTGCATTTTGTTGCAAAATATTGTATAATATATGCGTTAAAGTTTGTGCTTGTAGCGGTAACAAGAAAAACCGAACTTTTTTCCGTAACGACAGTGGCGGCGCAAGTGGAACTTTTGTCAAAGCGAAAAAAAAGCTACGACACGTCCGCACGAACGCAAATTGTGAATGCGTGGAAATACCTTTCAACGGTTAACTTACCGACGCTCACAAAAAAACGCCAACACCATGACTGAAAGCCGCTAGTAACGGATGGGAAAAATCCACACGGCAAAAATCTACTGTTTTCGCAACGTGCCGACGAACAAAAATGAACTACTGCCTAAAATAATGACAGTAAAAAACAGTGGAATACTGTCTAGAATAAATATTTGAATATCAAATTCGCGCTACTGTCTAAGATGTTGACACCACAAAAGCAGTGAAATGTTGACTAAAATCAAAATTTACGCAACAAATTAACTACTGCCTAAAACATTGACAGTACAAAAGCAGTGAAATGTTGACTAAAATCAAAATTTACGCAACAAATTAACTACT
>CAZADD010000007.1:0-20739 GCA_964483825.1 uncultured Oscillospiraceae bacterium | reverse complement strand
GCCTAAAACATTGACAGTACAAAAGCAGTGAAATATTGCCTGAAATCAAAATTTACGCAACAAATTAACTACTGTCTAAAATAATGCCAGTACAAACCCACAATTGTTCCACCGCAGATGTGGATTTCCTCACGAACTTGTCCACACAGCTTATTTCAGTCATAGCACCCAAAACGGGCGTTTTTGGGGGGATTCGGCCGGTTTTCCACTTGTTTTTCGGTCAAAAACGGCACTTATCCACAAGTTCACATTGCCTAATACCACTACTACCTGTAGAATAGTTACTTATAGTGAAAGGGCCTCGCAGCCTAGCATAAAAGGAGAATACCTATGAAAATTATCGTAAACGGATTGGATTTGAACGACGCTATTTCCAAAGTTAGCAAAGCGTTGCCGGTAAGAGACGTTGCACCCATTTTGGAATGCATCAAAATCACGGCGGAAAACGACACGTTAACTTTGTACGCCACGGATAAAGATCTTGCCATCGAAAAAACAATCGACGCCAACGTGGTGGTGGGTGGCGGAACGCTCGTTCCCGGCAAAGTTTTTGCCGATTACATCCGCAACGTTGCCGATAGCGGCGAAATTTCGTTGGAAACTTCCGACGACGGCCGATTGGTTATTTCCACGGCGGGCAGCGAGTGTACCATAACCACTTTGGATATCGACGACTATCCGGAAAACGAACAAATCGACGACGCAAAATATTTTTCCATTCAAGAAATTAACTTGAAGGAACTTATCAACAACGTCATTTTCTCCGTTGCTTCCGACGATAGCCGTCCCATGCTGAAGGGCGTGTATTTCGAGGCCAAGGAATATGCCGTAACGGCAGTTGCTACCGACGGTTACCGCTTTGCAATGAGCAAAAAGGCATTGGAAGAAAAAACGGATTTCATCAACGCAACGGTGCCTTCCAGAAGTCTTTCGGAACTTTCCAAACTTTTGGGTGATTCGGAAAACATTTTGAAGGTGTATATCGAAAAGAACTACTTGATGGTTGTTTTGGAAAACACCAAGTTACTCACGCGTTTGCTTGTATCCGGCCAATACATCCGCTACGACAATATCATTCCCAGAGAATTTGTTTCCACGCTTATTGTGAACAAGGAAGCATTCGAGCGTTCGCTGAACACGGCTTCCATCATGTCCCGTGGCGACAAAAACAACTTGGTTGTGTTGGATATCGAAGAATACAACATGAACATCACGTCTACCAACCAGTACGGTACGGCGCGCGAAAACGTAACAATTTCCCTTTCCGGCAAGGACGTGCGCTGCGCATATAACGCCAAGTACATTAACGATTGCTTGAAGGTTATCAATGCCGAAAGCATCAAAATGGAATTTGCGCAACACAGCAGCTGCGTTATAACCATCAACAACAGCGACGAAGTGTTGTACTTCATTTTGCCGGTAAGACAAATTGCGTAATAATTTTGTATAAAACAAAAATACCAGCTTAAGAATGTGTTTAATTAGGGATTTTAATTCCCGAAAAATTAAGGTATAGTCAAATCACGGCTATACCTTTTTTAATTTAGAATTGAAAACGAGCCAATTCCTATATATTTAATTTCAATGGTTACTTTTTTTACTCTCAAAGATACTTATTGGAAAAATTCCTAATTAAACACATGGTAGTGGCTTTTTGTTGCACTGTAGTGGTGTTAATAGACTTATATGTTTTTCAATAGTTAAAACGACAAAAATTTGTTTTGTTTATTCAACTTTAACTAACGCATGAAACTTGACAAGTTTCATGCTTTTTTTTTGTCTACAAGAAAACCACCGGATAGTCCGGTGGTTCCGTGGAGGTTTACCGATGAACAAAAGAATCCCCTGTGGTATAATAGATTTGAGCCCGGTAGCAAAAAAAATAAACCACAGGAGGATTCGTCAATGAATGACACAGCAAGTTTAGTACATACGACGTGGAATTGCAAGTATCATATTGTATTTGCATCCAAACACAGAAGACAAGCAAAAATTAAATCAAATCGGCTTTTGCTTTCAACTTCATGTACACTTTGTGTTGGCGGTCGGCTTGTTGTTGATGTTTGGATAAAAATGCAACTATCGAGCGTTTAATGGCAGTTTTTTTGCCAATATCCGTCACATAGTCGCTGTGGCGGGCCAAGTCCAAGTAATACGTTTGGGCAAATTGGTGGTTCAAGTAACTGTCGCCGGGGAACTGTTGTTTGTAGGTTAAGTAGAAATTTTTCAGTGCCTCTACCGCCAATTCGCTATGTTCGGAAGCGTTGCCCTTGTCGTTGATCTCTCCGTAGCAATGATAGCGCATGTGGCCGTGGATGTATCCGACGAACAAATCGGCGTAATCTTTATCTTTGGGAAAACGCTCGCCGATAGTTTCCAACACTTTCAACGCTTCTTCGCATTGGTTCAGCGATTCTTGAATGTAGTACTGTTTTTCTTCAGGGGAAAGAAAATCGTTTGTGGCAATGGACGAATTCAGCATAGCCAATTGGTCGGCCTGATAAAAAGTTATCCAAAGGTTCAAGTTTTCGTCGTTGTTGGAGCAGTTTACTTTACGTTCGCATTGAGATTTCAGCTCGTCGAACAAATCGAATTCCAGCGGAACGGTCAAGTGATTGGTTTCTTTCACCAAAGTGATGCTGGTTTTTGCAATCTCAATTACTTGTTGCAACAATCTTGAAGACGGAGCCATTTTGTTCAAAAGAAACTCGGTGTAGTCGTCCTCCATGTATTGGTAACTTGCTTCTATGCTGTGCAAAATAAGGTTGGCAAGTTCAATATCGGATATTGCATAGGAAGAATTGTAACTTTCCAGCAGACGTTTTGTATTTTCCCAATCGTGCAAAATGCTCATTTTGTTGAATTCCACAGGAACGGACGCATTGGTATGGAAGATGTGTGCAATTTCCGTTGCAACTTCCTCGGTGGTTCGGTTGGCTGTCCAAATTTCCGTCGCCCACGTTCCCATCAAATCGCTAGGCAGGCTGTTTATGCTAAGATCTATCAAAAACACGTGAATTTTGTTTGGCGGCATTTTGCTTGTTATGTAGCCCCATTCAAACATCATGTTGTCGTTAAAATCGTAGCGGTTGTCTTCGTTGGGTTTGCCTTGCACAAGAATTATTGCATGCGTGGATTGACCTATTTGTTTCAGAATTTGGTTTCCCAAAAACATATCCGTTACAAGGCCGCCACCAACAATGGGCGTGAAGCGGTATTCCTTTATTTTTTCTCCCACGGCAAGGGCAAGAGGATGATTGCCTCCCCAAGCAATAAAACATTTTTCGTAGACGTCAATCATTTGTGCATCTCCTTATTTAAGCAATAATTGTGCAATTTCCGTCCAATTATTGACGCGAACCATCCCTTTTTTGCGCAGTTCGTCGTCGGATAACCGTTCGTTGTGGTAGGAAGTGAACAGCAGTTTTTGCTTGATGTTTTCCCCGAAATTTTCAGGGCGATCGTCTATCATTATATCGGCGCACAGCAAAGATTTTTCTTTCAAAAAAACGTGTTGCAACGGGGAAATAAAATTCAAGTTGCGTTTCAGAGCGTTAAATTTGCACAAAAAGAAATGGTCGGAGGCCCACGGACGTTCCCAAAAAGTGTAATCTGAACACAAAAACAGTTTGTATTTTTTGTTGAGTTCTTTCAGAACGTCAACGGCGTTATCGAAAAAGTGCACGTTGCTATCGGCATATATATCGTGACTGCTCAAGTAGTCGTAGAAGGCATCGGCCTTATCTTTGGGCAGTTTTTCTTGAATGTAGTTGCTGAAATCCGCCTCGATGTATCTTGTTTGAAGAAATTGGTTCATAAGGGGCAGTTCGAAGCTGGAAATGATTGTGTCGTCAAAATCGATAAGAAGTGTTTTCATTGTACCCCCGAAAAAATCTAGTTTGCGTACACCCAAATGATAACATATATTTGCAACAAAATCAATACAAAATTTTGTCGTGAACGCCGGTAGCCGTTTGCAAAGGAAATTGAAAATTTCACCGAAAAACATTTCTACTTTTAGTTTTCCAAAAAGTTTTTCATTGCACTGTTAGCTAGGCAGTTACCTTTTTAGAGACTCATGTTGCTTTCAATTTGATTAATTATTATATTTTTTTCTATATTCTTTTGGCGAGGTGTTTGCATATTTTCGGAATGTCCGTGAAAAATGGCTTTGCGAGGAAAATCCAAGATAAGACGAAATCGCAAGCAAAGTTTTATCCGTATATCGAAGAAGTCTTTTGGCTTCTTCCGTTTTTTCTTTAAGAACAAAATCGGTAAGCGTCATTCCCGTTTCTTCCTTAAACCTCACCGACAATCTTGTTCTACTAAAATACATTGCTTTTGCAAGCGCATCAATATCAACAGGCTCGGATAAATGGTGTTGAACATAGTTACTAATATCGGTAACTAGTTTTGACGGCGATTTGCCAAGCCTTAGTTTTTCAACACGCTCGGTATAATCGAGAACCATGTGATATTGCAAGTTAGTTATATGCTCAACGCCATAAACAAGCTCGCATTTTTGTATATAGGCATCGGAAAGCGAAAGAGCATCTTCCGTATCCATACCGCCACGAATAGCAGCACGGGAAACAAGCGTAGCGGTAACTATAAAAGTGTTTTTCATTTGTCGCATTTGATCTGATGCAAGAATGCCTCCTCTCACCGCAGGTGCAGCCGCAATCCATTTGCGGAGTGCCGCCGTGTCGCCTTTACGAACGATATCAACTAAAGTTTGTTCAAGAGCAAGAGTATTGTGCGTTGTTTGCTGTGATTGAATTTCGGTAAGGTTCGAACTGAATTTTTGTTTTGTTCTATCCGCTTCAAGGAGGTCTTTCAAATTTCGCTGTTCACTGTCGTAAATCATTATATTTTCTAAAGACAGTTTTTCCTTGTTGAGCACATAATTCATTGTGCAAAGAATTTGCATAATGCTGTTTAACGGCATTCTAACAATACTTTTCATTGCCGAAACGAATTCATCGATATCATCAACGGGTACATCGCACCGAAAAGCCAATTCTTTTAGGCTTTTATCACTATTTTCAGTTTGTCTGGCAGGCCCGATAACAATTTTATATGACGAACTGTTTACTATTCCGTAATAATCAAAGTTCGGTGTAATAAAGTAACCTACATTGTTTGCAATTTCACATATTTTTGATTTGTACGGGGTTATCGGGTCTTTGGGTAAATTAACGATTGAGTAGTAAAAGGTTTGTTTATCATCCTCGAATATTCTGATGGGAACACCTGCAAGACCTCCGATAACGGTGCAAAGATAATTCAAATCCATTGTTTTCATAGTAGACCCCCTAATTTCAGTACAATTATAACCAGAACAGAACAATTATGCAAGAAAATGACAGTTGAAATTTGTTATAATTAACATGTAAAGTAAAAATAGGAGTATCGGTATGGATATTCAACATTTATTGGAAGAATTAACGTTAGAGGAAAAGGCGGCATTATTGGCCGGAGTTGACTTTATGTTCACCAATCCCGTGCCGAGGCTAGGTATTCCGTCTGTAAGAATGTCGGACGGTCCGCATGGACTTCGCGTACAAAAAGCGGGAGGGGATAACGGCGTGAACGGAAGCGAACCTGCAACGTGTTTTCCTACGGCGGCCAGTACCGCTTCGAGTTGGAATCCGGATAATACCTACAAAATGGGCGAAGCAATTGCCGAAGAAATGCTTCACTACGGCATAAATATATTGCTTGGTCCGGGTGCGTGCATTAAACGCAATCCGTTATGCGGGCGTAACTTTGAATATTTTTCGGAAGATCCGCTGCTTGCAGGCAAAATGGCGGCAGGAGAAGTAAACGGCGTTCAGTCGAAAGGGTGCGGCGTATCCGTAAAGCATTTTGCGCTGAATAATGCCGAGAATTTTCGCTTTATGGGCAATTCCGTATGCGATATGCGGGCCATAAGGGAAATATATCTTAAAGTCTTTGAAATAATAGTCAAGGAAAGCAAGCCTCACACAACGATGTGCGCTTACAATAAAATCAACGGCGAGTATTGTTGTCAAAACAAATGGCTTTTGACCGACGTGCTTCGCAAGGAATGGGGTTTTGACGGCGTGGTTATGTCCGATTGGGGCGCAACGCACGACAGGGTAAAAGGCGTATCGGCAGGACTTGATTTGGAAATGCCGGGCGATACGGCAATCTGTCGCAAGTGGATAATTGATAGTGCAAAAGACGGAACGCTAAAATCGGAAGATTTGGATAAGGCGGTTGAAAATATCTTACGTCTTATTCAGCGTTACGAAAATAATCCGAAAGGAACAGCGGTTGATTGGGAAGCACACAATGCGCTTGCTGCAGAAATTGCAGAAGATTGCGCGGTTCTGCTCAAAAATGACGGAGTTTTGCCGCTTGCCAAAGATGAGGAATTGTTTGTTGTCGGTGATTTATTTGATAAAATGCGTTATCAGGGCGCAGGCAGTTCAATGATAAATCCGACCTTCCTTTCTACTCCCAAAACCGCATTTGACGAGCAAAATGTCAATTATAAATTCTGTCGCGGATATGCGGAAAACAAACTTGACCCCGACGAAAAGCTCATTGCCGAAGCGGTGGCATACGCAAAGAATTACGATAGTATCCTTGTGTTTGCAGGACTGACCGATTACGTCGAGAGCGAAGGCTGCGACAGAGAAAATATGCAGTTGCCAGCAAACCAACTTGCGCTCATCGACGCGCTTACAAAGACGGGCAAGAAAATAACCGTAGTTCTGTACGGCGGCTCGCCTGTGGAATTGCCCTTTGCCGATAAGGTGAACGCCATACTCAACATGTATTTGCCCGGACAAAACGGCGGAACGGCTACGTATAATTTGCTGTTCGGTGCAAAATCGCCTTGCGGAAAACTTGCGGAAACGTGGGTAAAGAGTTACTCCGACGTACCTTTCGCAAGCGACTTTTCAAAAAATGCAAACGAGATATACAAAGAGAGTGTGTTCGTAGGCTACCGTTACTATCTCACGGCGAACAAAGAGGTGCGCTATCCGTTTGGTTACGGACTTTCTTATACCACGTTTGATTATTCCAATATGCAAGTCGACGGAACCGACGAAGAATACAAAGTATCCTGCAAAATTGTGAACACCGGAAAATATGACGGGGCGGAAATAGTACAACTTTACGTTAAATCGCCACAGGGAGTGTTCAAACCGATAAAGGAACTGAAAGGCTTTGCAAAAGTTTATTTGAAAGCGGGCGAAAGCAAGAAGATTGAAATTGCCGTAAATAAAAACGATTTACGCTATTGGAACATAAAAGAAAACCGTTGGGTAACGGAAGGCGGCGACTATGAATTACAGTTATGTTCCGATTGTCAAGCCGTAAGATTGAGTCAAATCGTGACACTTAGCGGAGATAATGCCGTCATGCCGTATGCAGACGAAATAAATACAATGTATTTCGCAACTGATTTTGACAAGGTGACGGACAATGTATTTGAGAAAATGTCGGGATTGAAACTCTCCGCAATTCCGCCGAAAAAGCCGATAACTCTTGAAAGCCGTTTTTCCGATTTGCGTACCGCTTCGCTTATGGGAAAAATTCTATATAATGCAGTACTTGGCGTTGCAAAAAAGGATATGAAAAAGGCGAAGAAACTGCCCGAAGGCGCGGAACGCGACAATAAGATAAAGGGCGCAATATTCTTAAAACGAATACTTGAAAGCAATTCGATTATCACAATGTCAATGTCGGGAGGAACGGGTTTTCCGTATAATTTTGCACAAGGCTTTGTGCATTTTTCAAACAGACGTTTAATCAAAGGAATCAAGTGCTTTTGCACTAAAATTAAAGTTCCTAAATTGCCGAAAGATAAGGAGAAGTAAGCTATGGAAAAAGGAAAAATGTTGAACGCACGTATTTTTAACAGTCGCATACACTCGAAGAACGTAACGGGACAAGAAAAATGGCTTGGTTATTTGCTTGGTCCTTGCGGCGCATTACTTTTGAATGCAGTGCTTGCGACATATTTGAATGTCTACTACACCGACGTTTTGAAATTGACAACGGCGTGGGGCGGAGCCTTTTTGATTGTGTTTCCTGTTGTGTCAAAGATAATTGACGCTATAACAAATGTGATTATGGGATACATAATTGATAGGACAAAATCCAAACAGGGCAAAGCAAGACCGTGGATATTTATTTCTGCTCCGTTGTTGACCGTAACCGGAATATTGCTTTTTGTTGTCCCAAACGGTAGCGAAGGATTGCAAGTCGCTTGGGTTATGATATCCTATAACCTATTTTATTCGTTTGCATATACAATTTACAATATGAGTCACAATTTGATGGTTCCTCTTTCCACTCGCAACACTGTGCACCGTGGAGGTCTTTCGGTATTTAATCAAATTTCGACCATTATGATGAGCGGAATTATTGTTGCGCTAATTTTCCCAATGGCAATAATGCCAATACTTGGCGTGGATAAATCATTATGGATAATTGTTATGGGAATCCTGTCCATCATCGCATTGCCGCTCACGTTGCTTGAATATTATTTCACAAAAGAACGTGTTACAGAAGAACTAGGCAATAAACAAGAAACCAAGGTGCCGTTCTCTTTACAATTAAAAATCGTGCTTACAGACAAATACATGATCATAATATTCATTTATTTCTTAATCTACACACTTGCAAGTGCCATTAAGAACTTGGGTCTTGTCTATTATTGCAATTATGTTTTGGGCACATATAATGACGGTATAACTCAAACGCTCGTATCTGTTATCGGCGGAATTCCCATGGGCATTGGTATATTTGCGGTATGGCCTCTCGCAAAAAAATTC
The DNA here is from genome assembly GCA_964483825.1 of uncultured Oscillospiraceae bacterium. Taxonomy (GTDB): domain Bacteria; phylum Bacillota; class Clostridia; order Christensenellales; family CAG-314; genus Fimimonas. The sequence goes on along the minus strand of CAZADD010000007.1, from coordinate 11,923 downwards.
GGAAAACGCAACGTTACACTCATTGGATTTTTACTGTATTCATTTGGTTCGGTAATATGCTGGATGTTCCCCACAAATCTTTATATCGTGTTAGTCGGTCAGTTTATAAAAAATATTGGCGGACTCCCGTGCGCATATGTTTTTATGGCATTGTTTGCCGACGGACTAGATCATTTGGAGTGGAAAAGCGGTATTCGCTGCGATGGAACGGCAATGTCAATATATGGAATTATAGCATGTTGTTTTGGAGGATTAGCGACGTCGATATTCAATGCCATGCTTTCAGGAGCCGGTTATATAGCCCCGGAATTGGTTGTTGGGTCAACAGTGGCTGCGGTTCAGTCTGAAGCGGTTAAAAACGTTATTACGTTTGCTTTTGTAGGATTGGAAGCAATCACTGGTGTTGTGCTGGCAGGGGTTTTGGTGTTTCTATCGGTAGAAAAATCGATAGAAAGAAAACATGTTGTAATCAGAGAGCGTCAAAAAACGGAAGCGGAATCAAGAGGAGAGGAATGGATTGCGCCCGAAATTCTTGCGGAAAGAGAAGAACAAGCGTTTGTTGAAGAAAGCGAAAGAATTTTTGCGGAAGAATTAAAAGTAAAATGCGAAAAGAAAGGCTTGAACTATGAAGCTGAACTCGAAAAGCACAATAAACAAGTTGCCGAAAACAGGGCAAAGCAAGCGGAAAAGAAACGCTTGGCAGACAAAAAAATTGCGGCAAAATTAAAGAAAGCGGAAGAAAAGAAAGCTACTAAACTTGCCAAACACACCCCCGAACAGCTTGCTAAATGCGAAGAACGTGCAAAAAAGCGTCAAGAACACGACGACGTGGCTTGGGCAGTTGAACTCGAAAAGGGCGAAGCATACTATCAAAAGATACAGGCGGAACTTGCGGAAAAGCAAAAATAAGCGGAGTATAAAATGAAAGCAATTAATCTTAAAACGGAATATTTGGAAAATCCGATAGGGATAGACATTCAAAAGCCACGTCTTATGTGGACTTGTGATGGGGGAATAAAGCAAACGGCATATCGCATCGTTGCAGTTACGGACGGCGCGACGGTTTGGGACAGCGGAAAGGTTATGACGGACACCATGTATGCGGAATATCCCAAAACGCTTAAATCCCGTCAGCGTGTGGAATGGATCGTTACGCTTTGGGATGAAAACGATAAAGAGGGCGAAACGGCTTCGGCGTTTTTTGAAACGGGGTTGCTATCGGCGGAAGATTGGAATGCGAAATGGATCGCAGGCAATTACCGTGTAAACAAAAAGAAACGTTATCCCGTCGATTGCTTCAAAAAATCTTTTGAAGCGTATAATTTTTGTTGTGCAAGACTCTATATTGCCGCTTGCGGTCTGTACGAGGCAAAATTAAACGGCAAGCGTGTGGGCGAATTTGTTTTCGCTCCCGGCTCAACGGATTATCGCAAACGTATACAATATCAGGTATATGATGTGACCGATTCGATAAAATGTGGCAATAACGATTTGACAGTTGAGCTTGCCGACGGTTGGTATCGTGGTTCAAACGGAGCAAAAGGGCGCACGAACACCTACGGAACGCAGACAAAATTATGTGCGCTGTTGGAACTTGTGGGAAAGGACGGAAAAATCACCGCCGTGTGTACGGATGACTCTTGGGCGTGGAGCAATGACGGCTCAATTACATTTGCCGACTTAAAGGACGGAGAGTGTGTTGACGCAAACAAAGCACCGTCGTATAGCGGCAGAGCGAAAGTCGTATCGTTTGCGGTGAATTTGACTGCATCGAATAACGTGCAAGTAAAGGAACATGAACGTTTTGCGCCTGTTGAACTTATTACTACGCCAACGGGCAAAAAGGTGTTGAAATTTCCGCAAAACGTTTCGGGATATATTTCATTCAAAGTCAATGCTCACCAAGGAGACAAAATCCATATTGTCATTGGGGAAATGTTGGATAAAAACGGCGAACTTACGCTTGAGAACGTGCAGTGTATTCACAAAGGAAAACGCACCCCCTTGCAAGAAATCGACTATATATGCAAAGACGGGGTGAATAAATACACGCCAAAATATTTCTATGGCGGTTTTCAATATGCGCAAATTGATACGAGCGTACCGTTTGAAAAGGATGATTTCGAGGCTGTGGCAGTGTATAGCGCATTTGAACAAACTTCTACTTTTGAATGTTCAAATAGTCTAGTAAATCAATTCTATAGTAACACATTGTGGTCGCTAAAAAGCAATTCGATCGATCTACCCTCTGATTGCCCCACTCGTGAAAGAATGGGGTGGACGGGAGACAGTCAGGTGTTTTTTAACACGGCATCATATCTAGTGGACTACGCTGCTTTTGCAAGAAAACACATCAAAGATGTGTACGATAGACAATGGAAAAGCGGAAGACTGCCACAAATTGCTCCGTTTGCCAACGAGGATTGGTTTATGTGGGTAATGAACGGTTCTATCGGCTGGGCTTGTGCGGGTGTATATATTCCGTATTATTTTTATAAAAAATATGGCGACAAACGCATTCTTGAAGAATATTACGAAAAAATGCTGAAATATGCATTATTTATGATAAGACGTGCCGGCAAGTGGGGCGGACCTTACGCAAAGCCTATGCACCTTTCGCACAAAAACAGGAAGTATGCCGTCAATTGCGGACAATCTTATGGCGAATGGGCCGAACCTAACGATGTAATGGCATTCAAGTGGTACGACTTTGCATCTCCGCACCCCGAAGAATCTACGGCGTACACTTATTTCACGTTAAAACATGTTTTGGAAATAGCAGGAATTCTTGGAAAACCACACAATGAAACACTTGCAAAAATCAAAGAATATAGCGAGGGTGCAAAACGGGCATATCAAGAATTGGTCACAAAAAAGAACTTCTCTCTTGACACAGATAGACAGGCAAAGCTAGTGCGTCCTTTGTATATGGAATTGCTCACAAAAGAACAAGAGTGCTATGCAAAAGAACGTCTTGTAAAAGCCATGGAAAACTATGGCTGGCGGCTGGGTACAGGATTTTTATCCACGCCGTTTATATTGGAAGTGCTTGCCGACTTGAACGTAGAATATGCCTACAAGTTGCTTGAAAACGAGGAATGTCCAGGATGGCTGTTCATGCCCCAAAACGGCGCATCTACCATTTGGGAATCGTGGGAAGGAAATATGACCAGCGACAAGGGTATTGCTTCATTGAATCATTATAGCAAAGGTGCGTTGTGTGAATGGTTAATTGGCTCCATGTGCGGAATTCAAATGGGGGACGGGGAGAATACCTTTGTTATCAAACCGTTGGTCGGTGGAAATATAAGCTATGCAAAAGCCGGTTACAACAGCATTTACGGACTTGTCGAAAGCGGTTGGGAAAGAACGGACGGAAAAACTGTTTATAGCGTTACAGTTCCGTCAAACACGACGGCTAGAATAATACTTCCTGATGGAGAGCATGTTGTTCAGGCGGGAATGTATGAATACTCGATTTGATCCCAAACATGTGACGGTATTATTTGGCAATAGACCTAGGTGTATCAGGCTGTCGACATATCAGCGGTTGGCGAGACGGCAAAAAATAATAACCCAATAACATCTTTTTTCAAAATTCACTTTTTCCGTGAATAGGCATATCAAAATATTGTTTTTAACACAAAAAGGTTGTCCTGCATTCTGTTTGCAAGACAGCTTTTTTATAATGTATTTTTAATTATTTACTTATTTATAGTGCCGCAACATTTATCATGCCTTTTAGCCTTCGTGTTTTCGGGTTTAATCAACTTTTGCCCTGTCGAAACGCCACGCTTAGCGCAATTTTCACTATTAGACACGCAATTCGCCGCTCCCTTTACACAAAGGAGCCAGCGGCTGCTCCGTAGCCGAGTGAAGAGTGAAAAGTTGCGGTGATTTTAGTGGAAACACTTTTATTGACGACATACTTAAATGTGCGGTTTCGTTCACGTTACCTTGTTGATAGGCTGGAAAAAAATTTGTGAGCAAAATATATTTTTCGCCCTTTAACCTATCCAAACAACTATACACGTCTCAAAAAGTATCTTTTTCTTTTCTCTCTTATCTTTTCTCTGGCGACGCAGTCGCCCTTGGCTCGCCCCTTGGGGAGAGCTGGCGCCGCAGGTGACTGAGAGGGGAAAATGAGCCACAAGTCACCAATGAAAAAGTAGTAGAGAATAGTAAAGAGTGTTGCGAAAGCGACTTCGTCGCCGGTGAATAGTTAAAAGAGAAGAGTGGCAAGTTTTGTGAAGAGGTCGCGTTATTAAAAAATGTTTATTTTTGACAGCTAAGAGTACTAAACAAAATAAACACTTTTATCCTCAAAAGTTACTTTTTCCATGAACCGACACATCAAAGTATTGTTTTTAACACAAAAAGACTGTCTTGCATTTTGTTTGCAAGACAGTCTTTTATAATGTATTATCAATTATTCATTTTTTCGCCTTCGTATTGTCGGCTTAAATTAACTTTTTCCTATCGAAAATCCATGTTTAACGCACATTTTCCATGCCGTGCCGTCACGGTTGCCACATTTTTTCGGTTACAACGTTGTATTCTTTACTCGGCGGAAGAATTGCCGCATTTATCCATTATTGAATGCCGCTTTTCTCATCCTGCTGTTAAGTTCAACTAACTATCTTTGGTGAAACATACTTTTAATGCATATTTTCGCCGTCGCATTGTCAGGTTCAACCAACTTTTTTATTGTCTAAGCGCTGCGTTTTTCAATTGTCTACACAACCGCTACACTTATCCGTTGTAGCAACAACACTTTTAACTCACTATTCACGGTTGTTGCACATTTTGGCAGTCGCACGCACTCGTTTGGCGCACTTTTTCACTCGGCGGAACAACTTTCACAATCACTCCGTCACGCCTTTTTCGCGCAATTACGCCTGTGCAGGGGTAAGCGTTTCTTGTGTTTCCTTGGCGTGGTTGCGAATGTATCTTGTCCAAGTGATGTAGCCGTACGTTGTGTTGGTGAGATACCCCAACTTCAAAATGAGCAAAATCCATTGTCCGGCCATAATATTGATAACCGTTTCCAAAATTGCGCAAATGTACCAAGCAAGCCATTGTTCTCTGTAACGAAGCAGTATCAAAATGCCGTTTGCCATGCCCACTGCGGATGCGCAAGCGTCGATGTAGCACACGATGTTTTTGATGGCAACGTTGTTTCCGAAAATGCCGCCGTCCACTTCAATAAGAGTAAGCAAATATCCTACGCCCACCGTCCAAACGGCAATGCCCAAGATGATGATAATATCTTGCCACCACGTAAGTTTTTTAACAACGGTAAGTTCTTCTTTTTGCTTATCGGGGTGGCGGTGCCACAGCACAAAGCTGATAATATCGCACGGAATCCAAAACAGCAACGTCGTTACCATTGTTGCAAAGCGGTACATGCACACAACGCAAACCAAAATTTCCACAACTTCCACACCCAACGAAACAATAAAGTTCCATTTGCTTTGTTTGGAAATAAGCAATTCGCAAGTAATGTTCAAAATGACGTCCAGCAAGTACAAAAACGTGATGATTGCCGCACTAACCAAGAAACGGTTGTTAGTGATGCTGTAAGCGTCCTTTTCGCCCGCTTCAAGCACAATGCTTTGACTGTACAAAACGTCGTTGGTGGTGCCGTTGACGACTTTCAAACAGAAAACGTCGTCGTCGCCGTCGCTATCTTGGTAGCAATCGATTTTAATGCTGCTGTTGGCGGTAACTTTCACGGGCAATTTCAGCGTTAGCGTGGTTGCATCGGCGTCGTTTGCGCCGGGGGCCGATTGACCAACGATGGTGTGTTCGGCATAAGCCGGGCGGCCGGTAGCTTCATCGGCGGTGAAATCGATAAGGGAATATTCCACGTACTTGGGGCTGCCCTGTTCGTCGTTTTCGTTGCTGATCAAAATTGCATCGATAACAAATTCCCCCACCGTGCCTTCGAATGACAGCGTGTCGAACTCGCCCGTGGTTGTAACGTAGGCGTTGTTGTTTAGTGTGACAACCTGCGTCGGGGTGTCTTCTTCGGGGAAAATGAATGCAAAAACAAGGGCCAGAACCAAAATGGAAACGTACCAAATTTTTTCATACGTGGTGAAGTAGTTCCACAGCGCTTTTGCGCGTTGAACAAACTTGTTTTGCTTTTTTTGCGGTTGTTGCGAACATTCTTCGCAGTGCTTCGGTTCATCCATAATTATTTTACCTCTTTTGTTTTTTTAGAGTAATTGTAGAATAGCACAAACAGTTTTTTTGTGTCAAATATTTGAAATAAATAACACGGAAAATATGTTTTGCGGGCGACAAACAACGATAATAACGCAAAATGGGAAAGGTGTGGTACTGAATATCAACAAAGATGTTTTTTTTTGGGGGGGGGGAATAGTTGTTTTTGATGTTTTTGACATGTACGGCAAAATTCCCTCTTGAATTATTCCTCGGTTTGTAGTATCATGAAAGTTAACGATATCAAAGCGGCGGTTGCGACCTTTCTTTTGATTGCAACACAGTGGGAATATTGGAAGAAAAATTTGTGGATACGGACGGCCGTAACAGCACTTCATTCCGGAATAAACTGTGTAATATCAAACGAGTTTTTCACTACTCTAGCTGTTCCAAAAACTTGACAAGTTTCAAAGATGCTTTTTTGAACTTTAGCATTTCTTAGAAATAAAAATACGTAACCGCAACTTTTCACTCTTCACTCGTGCGACTTGACCCCTTGGCTCTCACTCTGGGAGAGCTGTCGGCTTCGCCGACTGAGAGGGCAAAAGCGGCAATAAATTGCTGCCAGAGAAAAGATAAGAGATAAAAGAGAAAAGAAAAGGATATTTTTTGAGACGTGTATAGTTGTTTGGATAAGTTAAAGGGCGAAAAATATATTTTGCTCACAAATTTTTTTCTAACCCACCAACAAGGTAACGCTAACGAAACCGCACGTTTAAGTATGTTATCAATAAAAGTGTTTCCACTAAAGTCACCACAACTTTTCACCATTCCTTTTTCGCTCTTCACTCGGCAACGCAGTTGCCGCTTGGCGTCCCTGTGCAAGGGAAGCTGGCACGGACTGCCTGAAGGGTTGCGATAACAATATGATGATGGAAATTGTAGATGTTGCCACACATTTGGAACAAAAAAATATTTCATAATATCGAGAAAAGTTGAAAGAAATGGGGGCTTTGGGGAACTTGTAAGGTTCTTATACAAACGAATACAAAAAATATTTTGTGCACAAATTGCCAAATAGCGAGTAGTGCAAACAGAAAATGCAATTTGCTATAATCAAAAAGACTGTCTTGTAAATAAAAATGCAAGGCAGCCTTTTTGTACTAAAAACAATATTTCAAGAGCATGTTTGAACGTTTAAGTGTTTAAGGATGGCAAAAATGGAAAAATTGCTACAATAAGAGCGGCTATTCCACTAAAAACGCCAACACCGTTTCGCAATTGTTAAGTTGAATTTTTCGAGGGTTGTATTTGGCGCAAATTTTGTTCCAAAAGTTTTTTGCCACAACGTTGTTTTCGTTGTATTTCACTTCCCAATTGCCGCTGTTCTGCAAAAAAATGGTTTTTGCTGCCTCTGTTGCAACGTGTTGTTTGCGAAAGGCAGGAAAAACGGTGAATTCCGCCATTACGTGATTGGGAGTTTCGCCCAAGTAGGAGTAGGGATTGATCATGGCAAACCCGGCTAACCTGCCGTCGCACCAAATAAAAAACGCTTTGCGTTGCGGATCGGTGAAATATGCGTCGAAGTAGACGTAACGGTAGTTTCCGTCGGCATCCATTTCGTCGTCGTAGTAGTTGGTCATTTCGTAAAGATACTTTTGGTTGACGTTCCACAACAATGTGCGGTCTTCGGGCTTAACTTCGGCGATTTTTATCATGTTGTTTTCTCCTTGTGCTTGTTTTAATGACTAAAATTCCAAAAACGCAACGCGGCTCAATCAAAAACGTGCTCGAACCATGAAAAACACACTGTTAGCAAGCATTGTGCGCCATAACGTTTGGGACGACACAAAACTTCAAAATTTGCTTTCTAAATGCCACCTGAAACAAGGCGTTCTTTGTGTAAAGGGGGCTGGCGAAGCGACTGAGAGGATTGTATGCGACTTTGTTGCCGGTGAAAAGATAATAGAGAAAAGAGAAAAAAAGGATACTTTTTTGAAATTTGAGTAGTTATTTTGGCAAGTAGGCTAGCAAAAAAATAGTTTTGTTCATCCATTTTTACTAAAGTCACCACAACTCTTCACTCTTCACTCGGCGGCTTGCCGCCCTTGGCTCTCACTCTGGGAGAGCTGTCGGCTTTGCCGACTGAGAGGGCAAACGGTTGACAGCGTTCCACAAATTTTTGCGTTGTTGGGAAATATAGCGTGTAGTGTTATCGAGAAATAACGTTAGAATGCAGCTAATTGCAAAACCATAAATTCTCACGAAAAAGCTACTGATTTTACAGCGGATTTTTGCGAGGTTTGTTTTGGCCGCGAGGGTATTTTGGCGGAGTGTGTGCAATTTTCACAAAGCGGATCAGGCATCGTTTGCTACCGTCCGGCAACACAAATTCCTTGCTTGCATCCAACTTTAACCCCAAAATTTTGCAGGCGTTTTGCGCTTCGTTCAGTTCGGAAAGGTCGGTTTTGTAGGCCAACACGTAGCCGCCCACCTTCACTATTTGCGCAGTGTATTCCAACAAAATGGGCAACGGCGCAACGGCACGGGCGGTGGCAACGTCAAACTTTTCCGAATGAGATTTTGCAAAATCTTCGGCACGGTCGTGGTGAAAGTTTGCCGAAACGCCCGTTTTTTCGCACAGCGTTTTTGTGAAATTTATTCGCTTTTCAAGGCTATCTACCAGCGTTACGGAAACATCGTTGCGAACAATTTTCAATGGCAACGACGGGAACCCGGCACCGCTTCCGATATCGCAAACCGTTGCGTTTTGCGGAACGAGAACGCTGCCCAAAATGCTATCGACAAAGTGCTTTTCCCACACGGCCGACGGTTCCGTTATGGCGGTAAGATTGTACTTTTGGTTTTCCTCCAAAAGGAATTCGCAGTACGCATTCAGCTTGGCCACGGCATCTTCGGATAGTTGAATATTGGCGTTTTCAAGAAGATAGTTTTTCATAACAGTGCAAAACCGTCCTTTTAATTGTAGAAAAATACACTTTAATTGCATTTTTGTGCATAGTGCGTGAGTGTTGTGTGTAAAGTTGCGGCGTTGGTGCCCGGTTTGAATGTTACTGCCACGAAACTTGTGCCGCTTGTTTCAGGCAGATAGAATAGCGAAAAATTGAGAGGGGACTGGCACATATTTTGAATAATGGAAGTTACAAAAAATCACCACAACTTTTCACTATTTGCTCGTCGTTTGGCGGCTCCGCCGCCCTTGGCTCTCACTCTGGGAGAGCTGTCACCGCAGGTGACTGAGAGGGTTAAAAACGCAACCGCAAACAAGGCTCCTTTGTGTAAAGGGAGCTGGCACGGCTCCGCCGTGACTGAGGGATTGACCAACTTAGGTTTTATACTGAAATACATCGCATTTCGGGGTATACATATTTTGCAGCAATAACACAAAGGCTGAACCTTTATTATTCCGCAGAGTTACTTGCAACTGATTGTTTCACTACAAAATCTATATATTCGCAGACAGCTTGGAAATTCTTGTTTATTTCGTTGTTTGAAATCCGAACAACTTTGAGATTGTAATTTTCCAAAAAAGTCGTGCGAAGAGTATCCTTTTGAATATTGTTTTCGTTATAGTGCTGAGAACCGTCAAGCTCTATCACTAGTTTTGCTTCGGCACAATAAAAGTCTGCAATGTACTTGCCAATAACTTTTTGTCTGGAAAAGCGAACGGGATAAGACCGCAAAAAATCGTACCACAAATGACGCTCTTCTTTCGTCATTTCCTTTCGCAATTGTTTCGCCAAAGGAACCAATTGTTTGTTGTGTTTGGATTTATTCACTATCCCTCCGTCGCTGCTTTGTCAAGTAATAATGAAGAAATAAGGAGCCTTTTTGTGATTTGAAAAACACTGCAACACCTACCGTTTTTTGCACAACAATACCCTTGATGGTCAATCCCTCAGGCACTCCGTGCCAGCTCCCTTTACACAAAGGAGCCGTTTTAAGGTTACGTTTTTTTTGATTTTTTTTGTTCCTGAAACATTCCACAAATTGTGATGTTGTTACACACTGAAAACAAGGAATGAAACCGGTCAAGTTTTTTTGACAGATGGAAGAGTGAAAAATTACTCAGTCTGCATAATTTCCCCTTAACACGACTTTTACTTTTCACTCTTCACTTTTCACTCGGCGGCTCTGTCGCCCTTGGCTCTCACTAATGCAACCGTAAAAAGGCGTCCCTGTGCAAGGGAAGCTGGCGCGGAGTGCCTGAAGGGTTGATGTTGATAGCAATATAGCGGTGTAACTGTAGATGTTTCTTGAAATTTTGAACAGTAAATGTTTAAATAAAGTGTCCTCAACTATTCACTTTTCACTCTTCACTCGGCGGCGGAGCTGCCGCTGCCCTTGTGTTGCGCCAAATACACTATCAAAATTTGAATGTCGGCAGGGGAAACGCCGCTTATGCGTCCGGCTTGTCCCAAATTTTTGGGGCGAATTTTTTGCAATTTTTGGCGAGCTTCGATGCGCAAGCCGTCAATTTTTTCGTAGTCAATGTCTTCCGGCAGCAGCTTGTTTTCCAGTTTGCGTGCTTGTTCTATTGCTTCACGCTCCTTTTCCACATAACCTTTGTATTTGCATTCCACTTCCACCTGATACAGCACGTCTTCCGGCAAATTTTGCAAATATCCCAGCGTTTGCAAATCCTTTGCGCAAATGTTGGGGCGGCGCAACGTTTCTTCCAACGTCAAACCGGCGTTGGTTACAACTTCGCCTTTACTGCGGAACAAATCGCCGTAAATTTTGGGCGAAACAACAATTTTCAGTTCGGAAAGTGCCTGTTGTATCAGTTGTTTGCGTGTGGAAAACTTTTGGTAACGCTCCTCCGTCACCAGCCCAATTTCCCGTCCCTGTTCCGTCAAACGCAAATCGGCGTTATCTTGGCGCAACACAAGTCGGTGTTCGGCACGGCTTGTCATCATGCGGTAAGGCTCGAAAGTTTCTTTGGTGGTGATGTCGTCCACCAACACGCCGATATAGCTGTTATCTCGTGGAAAAACGACGGGCGTTTTGCCGTGCACGTACCGTTCGGCGTTGATGCCTGCAACAATGCCTTGTGCGGCCGCCTCTTCGTAGCCGCTTGTGCCGTTAATTTGACCGGCAAAAAACATTCCGCCAAGGTGCTTCGCCATCAAAGTGGCATCCAGTTGCGTTGCGTCGATGCAATCGTATTCTATTGCGTAGGCGTCACGCATAATTTCCACGTTTTCCAATCCCTCTATGCTGTGGTAAATTTGTTCTTGAACCGCCGCCGGCATGGATGTGGACGCGCCTTGCACGTAGAATTCGCAAGTATCGGAAGATTCCGGCTCCAAAAATATTTGATGCCGTTCCTTATCGGCAAAACGCACAACCTTGTCTTCTATACTGGGGCAGTAGCGTGGCCCCACGCCGTTGATGGATCCGTTGTAAAGCGGCGCAAGGTGCTTGTTTTCCAAAATTATGCGCTTGGTTTCCGCCGTGGAATAGGTGAGATAGCAGTTGCGCTTGGTTGCAGGAATGCTTTCCGTCAAATAGGAAAAGGGCGCAACGTCCGCTTCTCCGCACTGTTCAACCGTCTTTTCAAGGTCCAACGATTGCAACTTAACACGGGCGGGGGTTCCAGTTTTGAAACGGCGCACGGTAAAGCCCAATTTCACCAAACTTTCCGTCAGCAGTTGAGCGTTCATAAAGCCGTTAGGGCCGCTGTTTTTCACGCATTTTCCCACGATGGTGCGAGAGTTCAAGTACACGCCGC